>DWVG01000021.1 GCA_019120355.1 Candidatus Ligilactobacillus faecavium | reverse complement strand
TAGTAAGCAACTTCTTCAAATGAGTATACGCCAGTGTTGAACATGTCGTAAAAATCAAGGTCGCGTTTACCGTTGAAACCGTAATTTTCTTCCGTTAAGATTTGAACATTTCCGTCCTTTGAGACGTAGATGCGTGGCATTTGAACTTTGCCATCTTCTTTTTCAACTGGGAAAAGGTTTCGCAACGTTGAAGTTTCAATCAAACCTTCATCTTCCTTGCTGATTTCAGCTGGTAATGCCTTAACTGCTTCTTGGAATTGAGTTAATTTTTCTTTGAATGCAAGAAATGTTGGGTTGTCTTCATAAGCTTCAGTTGAAAAGTACATGCCGTATTCAGCGTTGTATTTTGCAGGAAAGTCCTTGGCACCTAAAAGGGCGTTATCATCTGTCCAAAGTAATTTCCGTTCCATGATCTGACTGAATTCTGGACGGTTGTGTTCGATTTCACGGACCATTGTTCCAAAATGACCGATCAAGTTGACAACCATTTTATTAAAATTGTCTGATGTTAACGTGTTATCGATAAAGTCTTTGACTAACATCAAGTGATCCTCCTTCAAAGTTTTATACCTCTATTTTATGATAATTTTGAAATTTTGGAAAATATAAATTTAAAGAAAAATAAGAATATTTAATGAAATTTGGTATTAATTTTTCGTTTAGTTAAATTTTTTGTTAAAATGAATAGAGTAAACTGGGTTATTTGACAGTCATGCCATCTAGAAATGGATGATTGGATACTACAGAATAGGAGAAAGATGCTATATGAAGATCTTAGTTGTTGATGATGATAAAGATATCGTTGAATTGATGAGCATTTACATTACAAATGAGGGGTACGATGTAGAAAAAGCTTACAACGGCAAAGAAGCAATCACAAAGCTCAATACAAACCCCGATATTGGATTGATGATTTTGGATATCATGATGCCGCAAATGGACGGTTTGGCTGTTTTACGCGAAGTCCGGAAAGATTCACAAATTCCAGTCTTAATGCTTTCAGCTAAAACCGACGATCTTGATAAAATCCAAGGATTGATCCAAGGGGCCGATGATTATGTCACGAAGCCATTTAATCCATTAGAAGTAATGGCCCGGGTCAAATCATTATTACGGCGGTCACAACATGATGTTCGCAATGAAGAACCAGATCAAATTGAAATTGGACTCCTTGTTATCAAGAAGGATTCACACGAAGTGATGACTTCAACTGGAAAACCGATTCAACTAACAGCGCTTGAATTTGGAATTTTGTATTTGCTTGCTAGTCATCCCAACCGGGTCTTTTCTGCTGATGAGATCTTTGAACGCGTATGGCAGCAAGAATCAGTTGTTTCAGCAAAAACGGTTATGGTTCATGTGAGTCACTTGCGGGATAAGATCGAAGAAGCAACAAACGGTGAGAAAGTTATTCAAACAGTATGGGGTGTAGGTTATAAAATTGAAACACATTAGAAATAGGGAGCGCGAAGAAGGCGAACAACAATGAAGTTGAAAATGACCTCCAAGGAAAAACGGGAACTTCTTTTGGAGATTTTGTTTACCCTTGTCCTGTTGTTGGCAGCTGATTTCGCAATTTATATTTTATTGAATGAATGGACGCGACATATTCCCGGAGTTGCCAGTGGAATTTTTGATATCAAAATGTCGCTTACATTGGGACCGAATACCGTTAAATTCGGTAACTGGGGATTGCTTTTTGTGTTCATTGCAACTGTTTTTGACAGTTTTATTCTGTATTGGCGGATCGTCCACCAATACCGTCAAATTCAGCTTTATCACGTGATTTCTGAATTACATTACATTGCGTCAGGTCATTTTGACCACCGGATTCCATTTGTTCTCAACGGATCAATGCAGCGGGTAGTTGAAAGTATTAATGCTTTGGTTGATAGCACCGTTGAGTCAATGAAAGAGGAACGGCGAATTGAGAAATCAAAGGATGAGCTGATCACGAATGTCAGTCATGATATTCGGACACCATTGACTTCAATTATTGGATATTTAGGACTGATCGAAAATAAACAGTATCAGTCAGAAGAAGATTTGATCAAGTTTGCCCACATTGCATTTGTCAAATCAAACCAAATGAAGTCGCTGGTTAATGATTTATTTGAATATACAAAGGTCCGTCAGGCTGATACGCCGTTGAATTTAATGACGGTCTCTTTGATGTCGCTTTTTGAACAGCTCGAAGCAAGTTTTGAACTGGAAGCCAAAGAAAAAGGCATGGCGATTTCAACCAAAATGCCGGATGGTGATCTAAAACTTGAAGCCGATCCGGAAAAGTTTGCCCGGATTTTCAATAATTTGATCACCAATGCGTTGAAGTATGGCAAGGGCGGGAAGAACATTTATCTTTCGGCCCGGCGAATGAATGATGATGAAATTGAGGTTCAAGTTTCAAATGATGGCGAACCGATTCCGCATGATTCATTGCCGCAAGTTTTCGAACGCTTTTATCGGGTCGAAAAATCGCGTAATCAAAAGACCGGCGGAACTGGATTAGGATTAGCGATTACCCAGCGCATTGTTGAACTGCATCATGGAACGATCAAGGTTGAATCAAATAATCACCTGACAACCTTTGTCATGCGGTTCCCGGTTGAACAACCGTCAAAAGAGGAAAAAGTTGAAGAACTTGACTAGTATTGGAGATTAAGAAATGCATTTAATGAAGAGAATACAGAAAGTTTTAATTGGATTGGTAACGGCAGTAACGGTGTTTGCTGTGGGCGGAGCAGCGGCAGTTCAAGCTGCAAGCTCTTCGGCAATGACAAGGACAAGTTCAGCAACAACTGCTTCATCGAAGACCAAGACTGCTCAGCAGACGCAGGGCTTGCATTTGGACGTTAAGTCAGCGATTGCAATCGATGAGAAAACGGGGCAGATTTTGTACCAGCAAAACGCTGACCAATCGGTTCCAGTTGCTTCATTGTCAAAGTTATTGACACTGTACATCGTTATCCAAGCCATTCAAGATGGAAAACTTTCATGGAATCAAATGGTTAAGCCATCGAATAATGTCTGCGCTGTCAGTCAGGATACTTCTTTGAGCAATGTTCCGCTTGAACAAGGCAAACAGTATTCAGTAAAAAATCTTTACCAGGCAACTTTGATCTATTCAGCTAACGGGGCAGCGATGGCCCTTGCCCAAGCAGTTGCCGGCAGCCAAAAAAAATTCGTTAACATGATGCGGCAAGAAGCCAAGAAACTTGGAATCAATGACGCGCAAATTTATACCTGCAACGGATTAACGAATAAATTGATGAAGAGTGATGCTTATCCGGGAGTTTCACCGAATGCCGAAAACAAGTTTTCAGCCAAGGATATGGCATTGATTTCAATGAAACTTTTGCAAGAATATCCAGAAATCGTCAAGACTTCAAGTGTGAAGGAAATGAGCTTTAATACTGGCAATCAGCAAGTCCAAATGAAGAACTGGAACTGGATGCTTCCAGGCAGTCAATGTTCATACACCTTACTACCAGTTGATGGGCTTAAGACCGGGACATCCGATGCTGCGGGAGCTTGCTTCGTTGGAACAACGAATAAAGACGGTCACCGGATCATTACGGTCGTTTTAGGGGCATCACACAAGAACGACTCTGATCCAGCCCGGTTTGTTCAAACTCAAAAGTTAATGTCATACATTTACCATACATACAACTACGTAATCTTGAAGAAGGGACAAAAGACGGCAACCTTACCTGTATATCATGGAAAACAGGTCAATGTGAAAGTTGCGAATACATCAGCTGAAGGTCTCTGGTTAAAGAAGGGGACGAAAGCTAACAATGTCACAGTCAAGGTTAACGTGAAGAAGAGCCTGCTTAACAAGAAAGGCAATGCGCTTGCCGCTCCATTATCGAACCATGAGACGGTTGGAACGATGAGGTTTACGGTTGACGGGCAAAACCTTGAAACTGTAAACGGAACGAAGTGCGCGGTTAATGCCCAAACAACGGCCGCCGTTAAAAAGGCGAATATCTTTGAGATTGCATGGCGGTGGGTAACCAACCTCTTTTAGTCATGAGTTATTAAGTGCGGATATTGTTCGAAGTATGTTATACTCAGAATATAGGTACTTTTTTATAAATGGAGGTATATTGTGACTAAAGAACAACCACGCTGGTTGGAAGTACTCAAAGTAGCACTTCCGCTTTGCCTAAGTTACATTCCAATCGGTCTTGCATGTGGAGTCCTTCTGCATGCAGCTGGTTTTAATACGATCTTGACGGGCTTAGCGTCAATGCTCGTTTTCTCAGGTGGGGCGCAGTTCTTGATTGCGTCGATGTTAACTGCAAATGCTCCAATGCATACGATTTTATTCATGTTATTCTTCCTTGAATTGCGGTATGCATTGTTAGGGTCAAGTTTGTCACAATATGTTCAGGGAACAAGTAAGAAATTTATTTACTTCTTTGCAATTTCGTTGAACGACGAAAACTATGCGGTTAACTATTTGAAGTTTGCAACTGATAAAGAGTGGTCACCGAATGATGCGATGATGGTTGAACACTATTCTCTTTTATCATGGACGGTTGCAAATGTAATCGGCAGTTTAGTTGGTGGAATGTTACCGAAGATCAACTTGGAAATTGTTGATTTTGCGTTAACATCGTTATTCTTGTACATGATTGTGATGCAGATTCGGAATAAACTCACGATTTTGATCAGTGCTTTTTCAGCTGTTTTGGCAGTCATTTTTATGTGCTTGCTTAAGAGTACGATGGGGCTGGTTGTTGCAACCATCATTGCCTCATTGACAGGGTTTGCGATTGAAAATTACTTACGCAAACATGGTCGTGAGAAAGGGTTCTTGTTGAAGAACATCAAGCCGAATAAGCAGTGATTTTAGGTAGGAGAGTTTGCTATGCATATGTCGAGTACAGATCATTTTATTTTGATCATCTTATCAATGTTGGTTGCGTTAGGACCACGACTGTTGCCAATGAAATTTTTTACAACACGGAAAATCCCGGAATGGTTCAATGAATGGATGAAATATGTTCCGGTTTCGCTGTTTACCGCATTAGTCGTGAAGGATATTTTCATTAATACATCGCACTATACGTTTATCGGATTTGGTCACTTGGCCAAATTGCTTGCAGCGGTCATTGTAATGGTTGTTGCATATAAATCACGGTCAATGGGGCTTTCAGTTGTGCTAGGACTCGCAGCGGTTGCCTTATTGTCAATGGTAATTCCAGGATAATTACATACTAAAAGTTAAGGGTCACTGAATGATTGAAACTGAATGATTGAAGAGGTCAGATTCAATAAATTCAGTGACTTTTGTTGTATAATTGAGATAGATTTTAAATAGAAAGGTTTAATCGCGATGCAATATTTAAAGGAAAAAATTAAGACATCATATGAAGATGCAGAATTAACAGGATATGTTTTAGATAATTCACCAGAAATTGATGAAAATCGGGTTCGGCCAGCAGTTATTATCTGTCCCGGCGGCGGTTACAAGATGGTTTCTGAACGCGAAGGGGAACCAATTGCCGTAAAACTTTTAGGAATGGGTGCTCAAGCATTCGTGTTGAACTATTCATGCATGCCAGTTCATCATCCAGCTCAATTAGCTCAATTAGCAACGGCCGTTAAAATGGTGCGGGACAACGCCGCTCAATGGCATGTTGATCCAAATAAGATCATTGTGATGGGAACATCTGCTGGTGGTCACTTAGCAGGAATGCTCGCAACAATGTGGAACTCACAAACAATTAAAGACCTTGGATTCGATCCGGAAGATGTTAAACCAAATGGCTTGATTATGGGTTATTCAGTTGTTACAGCTGATCAACAATTTGGCCACCAAGGTTCATTTGATCACTTGTTAGGTGAAGACGCAACGCCAGAAGAACGCGAAAAGTTATCTCTTCAAAAGCATGTTTCAAAGGATACTCCAATGGCATTTATTTGGACAACAACTGAAGATACCACGGTTCCAATGGAAAACAGCTTAATGATGGTTGAAGCTTTGCGGAAGAACGGCGTTAACTTTGAATTCCACGTCTTTCCACACGGTCAACACGGTCACAGTTTAGCAACCAAGGAAACAGCTAACAAAGACGCTCAAATCGTTCCAACGTTGCAAGTTTGGCCAGAATTATTGGAAACATGGCTTCACGAAAACTTTTAATTTAAAGTGAGGAATTTGAATTGCGAAAAAAAGTTCTGATTGGATTAGGGGTTATTCTTCTTGCGATTGTTTTCATCGGCTTCGGGTTTACGAAAAACGTTGAAGTCCAAAAGGAATATGAACAAGCAATGGAACGGGGAATGACCCAAACAAAAAAATGCGAGTATCAGGCTGCAAAGATCAGCTTTCAAAATGCAGCTAAGCGGAAGCAAGATGACCCGCAAGCCGAGCGCAATATTAAACAGCTTGATTTGTATATGAAAGCTAAAACTGCCCTGAATCAGCAAAACTATGATCAGGCCAAAAAGTTTTTTGATCAGGCTGCTGATGCAGATCATGGATTAAACGTTTTAGTTCGACGTTCCAGTGCATATGCGACTGAAATTGAAGAAGCTCAAAGTCAGCTAGCTTCATTTGAAAAAATATATGATGAAGCGGTTGAATGCAATGAAGAAGGGAACTATGCTAAATCAAATACGCTCTTGACTTCAATTCTGAAATATCACGGGATTAAAGAACAGTATTATGATTCGATCTATGCGAAAGCTAAACATTTAAAACATGAAAATGATCAGTTTCTTATGCCAGCGTATCCATTAAAATCAGAACATAAATAAAATGGTTGTGAATCATCACAACCATTTTTGTTTACTTAATTATTGAAAGTGCCGGCCTTCAGAATTGGCGGCATCAACTTTTTGTTTGAAAAACTTGATCCAAACCATTACGGCAAATTCCCAAACTGCTCCAGCTAACAACAGGCTGCCGAATGTGTCAGTTGGATAGTGAACTCGTAAGTAGATCCGTGAAAGCATAATGAAAATTACCCAGATAACTGCAAGAACGCGGATCACTGATTGGGTCGTGTGGTTCTTGATTCGCGGAACGATCAGTGTAAGTAAAAGAAGAACGAATAACGTTGTTCCAAAAACGTGGCCGCTTGGAAAACTATAGCCGTGTGCAGGAGCAAGCCGTTGTGCAAGCGCTGGACGCGGCCGGGCAGCGATGTGTTTGAAGACCCATGCGAGACCATTTCCGATGATCAAGGTTCCGAATCCCCAGATTGCAGCGGCGTATTCGCGTTTGAAAAAGACAAATGCCAATACTAAGCACGCAAGGATCAACGAAACAACTGGCGAACCAAAATTAGTGAGAATACTTATTAAAACCGTTAAATGTTCATTAGTGAATGAAAAAACAATTGACTGAACAATATGATCGATCCCATGGACAATTGGACTGTTTAATTTGACCAATAAAAGGAGAATCAAAAAGATGATCGCATAGACCGTTGCTAAAATCGGTCGATTTTTGTTTTCTTTCAGGTCCAAGAAGTTTCACCTCAATTAATAATAAAATTACATTTAATATCTTACCATTATCTCGCAGGATTTTGTTAATTAAAGTTGTTTTTTTATGATTTTTTGAATTATGATAAAAATAATCAAATCAAAGGACAGAGGAAATGCAATATCTTATTTATAAAACTGATTCAAAAAAGGAAACTGCTGGAAATGTCTTGCGGCAAAATGGAATTAGTGGAAGAACGTTAAAGAAAATTCGGCAAGGTGCAGGACGGATCCTTAATGGAGAAAAGGTGATCACCGAACGCACGAAGCTCAACGGTCAAGCAACCCTGATTTTGGATTTGAAACCGGAACAACCGGATCCGAATGTTGCTCAAAGTACGTTACCGATTGAAATTATTGCAGAGGACCAATATTTTTTAGCACTTAATAAGGATGCACAAACGACAAGCGTTCCCGGACCGGCGAATTCAACAACAACATTAGCTAATCGGGCGTTGGGGTATGCGCAGCAGCAGTCACAATCGTATGTTCCGCATATTCTGACGCGGCTAGATTTTGATACTAGTGGAGTGGTTCTATTTGCCAAAAGTAATTTTATTCAAAGCATGGTCCAGGATCAAATCACTAACCATACGATGAAAAAGGAATACCTTGCAGTTGTGAGCGGCAATCTTCTGGATGACCATGGCATGGTCGATCTTCCTTTAAAAAAAGAAAGTTATGAAAGTGCGCGGCGAATCGTTGCTCCGGATGGGAAGCCTTCGCAAACTGAATACTGGGTTCAGGAACGCTTTAAGAACGCGACGATGATCAGGGTTCGGTTGCATACCGGACGGACACATCAAATTCGCGCTCACTTTGCCCATCTTGGATTTCCGTTGATCGGAGATGAGCTTTATGGCGGACCAACGCAATTAATTCACCGGCAAATGCTGCACGCGGCCCATTTAGAATTGGTCAATCCGTTTACTGGTCAGCCTGAAAGCTTTAATGCTTCATTGCCGGATGACTTTCAGGACGCATTGACTCATTTACGAAAAAATCAGGCTTAATTGGGGCTTTAAATTAAGCCCGTTTCTGATATAATGAATGCGAATTAAAAAAATGAGGTGAAATCAATGACACCTAAAAAAGAAGACTATTTAAAAATTATCTTTGAACTAGGCGGTCGGAAAAAGAAAGTCTCAAACAAGCAAATTTCAATGAGTTTGAATGTTGCAGCCGGATCAGTAACAGAAATGGTGCGTAAGTTGGTGAAAGAGGGGTTAGTTCACCATGAACCTTACGGGGGAATTTCATTAACTGCGAACGGGGTGCAGATTGCCGAAGAGTTGATTCGGCGGCATCGTTTGTGGGAAACCTTTTTGGTTACAAAATTGAACTATTCATTGCAGGATGTTCATGAAGATGCTGAAGTGCTTGAACACGCAACGAGCGGGAATTTAATGGATCATCTGGATGAGTTTTTAGGTCATCCGCAACGCTGCCCGCACGGCGGCGTTATTCCGGATAAAAATGGCGATTATGAAGAAGATAGCCATGATATTTTGATGGATGTTTCGGATGGCTCAACCGTTGAAGTTGATCGTTTTATTGACAATCATGATTTATTGACATACTTAGCAGGGGTTAAATTAAAATTGGGTGAACGGATCAAGGTTTTAGCTCACAAGCCATTTGAAGGACCGATTGAGATCGAAGTGGAAGAGACCGGTGAAAAAATGGGAATCGGCTATAAGGCAGCCCACTATATTTTTGTTAAATAAAAATGAATTAAACTCCGAATGAGGCATTGACGACGGTCATGCCTCATCGTTTTATTCTGCAGAAAGTAACGAGGTGAAAAGGATGGAGGATGCAAATTTAATTATCGATACGGTCTTATTGGCTGGCAAGATCATGATCGAAAATGGAGCAGATATGGCCCGGGTCGATGATACTTTACAGCGGATCGCGCGGAATGCTGGAATTCAAAGTCCGCGAATTTTCGAAACAACAACGGGAATCATGATGTCGATTCAGGGCGGTGAAAATTCGCAGGTCGAATCGATCGACAAACGGCGGATCGACCTTGAACGGATTTCGCGGGTCAACGATGCTTCCCGAGCATTTCAAGCGAAAAAATTAACGTTGCAGCAAATGTACGACCGATTGGTGATTCTCGATAAGTCAACTCCTGATTTTCGCCCTGTTTTGAAAGTGATTGCGGCAGCCTTAATTGGCGGAACGTTGGAAGTTGTTTATGGCGGCCGGTGGTCAGATATGTTGTTGACGATGGGAATTGCTGCTTTAGGATATACCAGTTATGTGATTTTAAACCGGTTCTTTAGGACGGAATTTGCCAGTGAATTCATTGCGGCAATGGTAATTGGAATTTGTGGAATCAGCGCCGTCAAGGCTCATTGGGGAATGAATATGGGAATGATCATTACTGGTGGAATCATGCCGTTGGTTCCAGGAGTGTTGCTAACGAATGCCGTGCGCGATCTGCTTGCTGGTCATATTTTAAGCGGCGCATCCCGAATGATTGAAGGATTGATCACTGCATGCGCGCTTGGAATGGGAATTGCATTGGTTTTGCGGTTTAGTTAGGAGGTTGGTTGAATGAATATTTTACCGATTACGGGTGATGGCCTACTTATTCATTTTCTTTTTAGCTACATTGCAACGATGGGGTTTGGGATTTTGATCAACATTCCGCATAATGCGCTGTTGGGATGCGGGGCAGTTGGCAGTCTAGGCTGGATGACATATATTTTGATTTTCCACGCTCATTTAGGGACGATGCTTGCTAATTTAAGCGGGGCGTTAGTTGTCGGCCTGGGAGCAGCCATTATGGCGCGTGCAAAAAAAATGCCGATGATTTTATTCAACGTTCCGGGAATGGTGCCCCTGGTTCCAGGAAGCCAATCGTATAAAGCAATTTATAACTTTGCATTTGGAAGAAACAGCATTGCCTTGCATTACCTGGTGCAGGTTGCGATGATTGCAGGCGCGATCGCAATGGGCTTTTTCCTTGCCGAAATGATTACCCGCATGTATTACCGAATTAAAGGGTCAGTAAAGAATAAGGCAATTTAAGGACGTAAAAGAGGCTGTGACGCAAAATCACAGCCTCTTTCTAGTACTGTCCCTGATATTGAGGTGTTTGATATGTTTGGTATGTTTGTCCGGTCGAAGTAGTCGCATCATTCGAATTTCCGGTCCCTTCAAGCTGATTTGGCGATTCAAGTTCAGTGCCTTTCAAAGTATCACCGGTTTCAGCATGCGGTAAATCAAGTGCTTTCCGCAAGACATCCGTAATTTCCTGTTTGTTTTTCCGGCTTGCAACTTCAAAATCAGCCTCGCCGATCATTTGAGTTGTTCCTTGAAGGTGAGTTGATTTCATGTGGTGAGTTGCTACCCGGTATTTCATGTTCAAGGAAACCATGTTGTTAAAGGACAAGTCAGTCCGCAATTGCTTCGATAACGAATTCAAGAAGTCATCGTTTAACAAACTGGTTAATTGAACTCCCTTAAACGCCAAGGCCATGATAACTTGTCGTTGCCGGTTTTGGCGTCCGTAATCGCCTAATGGATCTTGGTCGCGCATCCGGCAGTATTGCAAGGCCTCAGTCCCGTCCATATGAGTCTTTTTGCCTTTCACAAAATTGTACCCAGCAAACGAAAACGACAGCAATGGCTTAATATCAACGCCGCCAACAGCATTGATTAATCCTTCCAGACCGCCCATGTTGATCGTAGCGTAAAAGTCGATCGGAACATTAAGGTATTTTTGAACGGTTTTGACTGCCGTTGCAGAACCGCCGTAAGCATATGCCGAGTTTAATTTACTTGGATAGTACTGTTCATAACCGTTGATTGCAACCAGGGCGTCGCGCGGCAGACTAACAAGGGTCATGGTTTTATCTTTCGGGTTTAAAACGCAAACCATCATTGTATCAGTCCGTCCCTTAAATGACCGTCCAAGTGCTCCGGTATCGGTTCCCATTAATAGAATTGAGATCGGTTTGCCTTTTTTAAGCAACCGATCAACATCGCGCTGTTTTTTAACGCTGTTCGGGGCATAAACGGAATCGGCCGCTTTTCGGGCATTTAAGTAGTGTTCATGTAACACATGCCCACCAATTCCGAGTGCAATTACTAAAATCAGCAAAATCCAAAAGAAAATGGTTTTTTTGCGTGATTTTCTTCGGGGACGCGGAATCATTTCTTCGCGTTCCAACTCATCAGGTTGGTTTTCAAATTCTTCATGTTGTGAGCGATGTAAACTCATAAGGGTTCCTCCCTCATAAAAAAATAAGGTCGCACTTAACGACCTTGAATGATTGCAAAGTCAAAATAATCAACTAGAATCAATTTGACCTCATTATATCATGAATATTGATTTTAATGGTCAGCATGGCCAAGGAAGAAACTGATCAGTAAGATCACCAAAACGGCAGTCGTTACGATCGTATACAACTTATCGTGTTCCTTAAAGAACGTGTAGATTGAAGTCGCAACCCGCAATGCGGGGGTCAAGATTAATAAGAAGATTCCGCCCATCATAATTGCATATGGTTTTAACTGAATAATTCCTTGGCAAATCGCCGTTAATGTTGTTGGAAATGTTCCACCAGGGTATCCAGTTGAGTGTTTAACTACCATTAAAATGTAGCCAATCAGCATTACGACTGCAGCGGTTGCAACGCCGACTCGCATGATCTTCCCGATAATGATTTCCATGTGGTTCATTTCTTCTTGGGTTCTTTTATCCATTTTCATCTTAAATCGTCACCCCAAACGCTTTGAATGCCATTTGTAATCCTAAGTATGCCAAAATTGGAACGAAGATGATCCGCAACCATCTTGAAGGCATGTGTTGCATGATTCGGCTTCCGAGAGCGGCACCGACAATGATTCCCAGTGACAATGGAACCGCGATATCTGGCCGAATTGAGCCGTTAAAGAAATAGATCGTTGCACTTGCAGCGGCGGTAACGCCCATCATTAAGTTACTTGTTGCACTTGATGGCTTTAACGGCATCTTCATTACATTATCAAGGGCCATGACTTTAAAGGCTCCTGAACCGATTCCGAGCAGACCGGATGCAAGACCGGCACCGAACATGATCGTCATCCCACCAGGAACATTTTCAACTTCGTAATCGACTTGTTTGTGGAGGTTCTTGTCATAATATGAGTTATTCAGTTTTAATTTTTCAGCCAGTTTGTCTGGCGTTGCCCGGTGAAGGACCTCTTTTCCAGAACGTAATTTACGAACCATGTTCCAGCTTGCAAATAAAAGCAGGCATCCGAATAAGAAGTAAAGGATCGCCGGATTGAAGACCCCGGTTAAAAGGGCCCCAACAATGGCTCCAACACTGGTAGCAAGTTCAAGGAACATTGCGACCCGTAAATTCAACACGTCATCTTTTAAAAACGCAATGGTTGAACCTGAACTTGTTGCAATTACGGCAATGATACTTGCCCCGATTGCATACTTGATTGGAAGGCCCATTCCTAAAGTAATAATTGGTGTGATGATCATTCCCCCACCAATTCCTAAAATTGCTCCCATGGTCCCGGCAAAAAGACCAATCAGCAACATTAAAAATGCTGTATGCATAATTAAATTCCTTCTCTCATTTTGTTTCCTTTTAAATCCTAACATTAAACTTTCATAAAGAAAAATATTTATTTGTTGTGATAGATATGCAAAAATTGTATATGATAATAGAGAGTAATTATTTTAGGGAGTTAAATTATGAATTTAAAACAATTGGAGTATTTTATTGCAGTTGCTGAGGAAAAGCAGGTTACAGCTGCAGCTAAACGGCTTAACATTGCGCAACCACCGTTGAGTTATCAACTGAAACAGCTGGAAAAAGAACTTGGAGTTCAGCTGCTTAAACGAACGGCGCATGGAGTTCAGCTGACCCCGGCTGGAAGTACGCTGGCCGAATATGCGAAGCAGATCGTTGATTTAACCAAGATCACGGAGTATAAAGTCAAAAATATCGACCAGGGATTTTTAGGAACGCTTCGAATCGGGGCAACGTCAACCAGCGGCGGTGTTTTACCAAATGACCAGGCCGCAGAGCTTATCAAAGCATACCCGGGAGTTAAGTTTGAGTTAAGCGAAGGTAATACCTATCAGTTACTGGATCTTTTAAATAAGAATTTGATCGATGTGGCGGTTTTGCGAACTCCATTTAACCGGGAAGGCCTTCAAGTGCGGATGTTTCCGGCTGAACCAATGATGGCGATCATTCCAGAACGCTTATTGACAACTGATTTAGCGAAACGGAAAAGCATTTCGATTGAAAAATTGAGCACCTTACCGCTGATCGTCTATCGCCGGTTTAAGATCATTATCAAAGATTCCTTTGAACATCGGGGACTGCAACCGACTTTTGCACTTGAATGCGACGATGCCCGGACTGGAATTCGGTGGGCTGAAAGGGAAATCGGAGTCGCCTTGGTTCCCGCAACGTGTGCTCAACGGTATGCGACTTCGCAAGTGAAACTGATCCCTGTTCGACATGAAGCATGGCAAACAAACCTTGCCCTTGTGTGGAAGACTGATCAGCAGCTATCGCCGGTTTTAGCAAAATTTATAAATTGTTACAAAAATGATACCATTAAGAATAAAGAGAAAGGATGATCACATCAATGACGTATTATTGTGAAAAGTGCGGTCACAAGCTCGATGAAAATGAACGGCGCTGTGCCTTTTGCGGGGCGGTTCAAAAACGGTTTTCAGATCAGGATTATGAAACGAAAAAATGTAAAAAGTGCGGTAAAGATATTTATGTCAATGCTAATTTTTGTCCGTATTGCGGAACTGACCAAGCAATTTTAAACCTAAATGAAGACCTTAAACGCGACGATGCCGATCAAAAGGCAACGTCAAATTCAAATTCGAATTTAACTTCTGAACAAAAACTTGCTCAAGGATTAATGAATACGAACTTTGATGATCAGGATTCGCTGAATAATTTTATGAAGCAGATGCAAGATGCCGGAATCAAGGTCCGGGTCATCAAGCCAGAAGAAAAAAATGAAACCGGTAAGCCAGGACTGATTGCTTCAACGAAGCTGTTTTTCCGGGACATGTTCAAAGTTAATAAGCGGCTTGGAGTCAATGACTTCTGGTGGGGCTTTTTCGGTTTCTTCCTGATTTGTATGGTTGCTGCCATGTTATTATCTGAATTGCTACCATTTTTTAAGATTCCAATGACAATGAAGACG
This sequence comes from Candidatus Ligilactobacillus faecavium, assembly GCA_019120355.1. Classification (GTDB taxonomy): domain Bacteria; phylum Bacillota; class Bacilli; order Lactobacillales; family Lactobacillaceae; genus Ligilactobacillus; species Ligilactobacillus faecavium. The sequence goes on along the minus strand of DWVG01000021.1, from coordinate 4,075 downwards.
ATGTTCAAGCTTTCAGCTGGCGTTTCAGTCGTTTTTCGTCTCGGGGTCTTGACCGCGATCATTCGACGGTTGCATGATATCCAAATGCCAGCGTGGTTTGTAATTTTGTGGTTTATTCCGATCGCTCAATTTTTCATTTGGTTTATTTGCATGATGGGGCCGCGATTGGATAACAACCCATATACGTTTAATGTCGAAGATTGGAAAAAACGGCAAAATAAATTTTAAAAAAGAGTAAATTAGACTTGATTTAATAAGAATTAAAAGCGATAATAATTACATCGAAGAGAGGTCGCACTGCTTATCAGTAGCCTTCATGAATTGCTAAAGCAATGATGATTGAAGGTGAAAGGAATCGGTGCCGAAGTGATTGATTGCTTTAGAAGTCAACCGCTGGGGTCTAGCTTAAGAGGCTAGGAACTGTCGCAGTGAAAACATTGCGGAGCGCTATCGAAAGTCTATTATTATGATATTTTTTAATTTTAAATTTAAAAATTTTAGTCTTAGTAGAACTTCAACGCGCATGCTTCGGACTGCGCGTTTTTATTTTGCTTTGTAGTGATTGAATCTGTGCTCTTTGACCGGATATATATTAGGAGGTTAAAGTTATGGCAGAGGAAAATCAAGTTAAGCGATCATTAAAGACTCGTCATTTGTCGATGATCGCGTTAGGTGGAAGTATTGGAACCGGGTTATTTGTTGCGAGTGGATCGGCAATTTCACAAGCAGGACCTGGTGGAGCAATCGTTGCCTATATCGGAATCGGGGTCATGGTATATTTCTTAATGACTTCATTGGGTGAAATGGCAACGTACCTTCCCGTTTCGGGATCATTTGCAACGTACTCGCGGCGCTTTGTTGATCCCGCATTAGGATTCGCAATGGGCTGGAATTATTGGTTTAACTGGGCAATCACAGTCGCAGTCGATGTTTCAACGTGTGCGCTGGTTTTGAAGTTCTGGTTCCCCCACGTTCCGGGATGGGTCTTTAGTTTATTTGCCCTGTTACTTGTATTTTTGATCAATGCGATTTCGGTAAAATCGTTTGGGGAAACGGAATACTGGTTATCATTGATCAAGATCGTAACGGTTGTTATTTTCCTTGCAGTTGGGGTCTTAACGATTTTTGGAATCCTTGGCGGCAAGGCAACGTATTTACACAACTTTACATATAAGAAAGCTCCGTTCGTTGGTGGAATTCCAGCAGTTTTAAGTGTCTTCGTTGTTGCTGGATTCTCATTCCAAGGAACTGAATTAGTTGGGGTAACGGCCGGTGAATCAGAAAATCCGGCAGAAAGTGTTCCAAAAGCAATTAAGCAAGTCTTTTGGCGGATCTTGTTGTTCTACATCTTATCAATTTTTGTAATTGCGGCAATTATTCCATATACAAGTAAGTATTTGCTAGGTTCAAGTGCTTCGGATATTGCAATCAGTCCGTTTACATTGGTCTTCAAGCGTGCCGGATTAGCCGCCGCTGCCAGCGTAATGAATGCGGTTATTTTGACATCCGTGTTATCATCTGCCAACTCCGGAATGTATGCTTCAACGCGGATGTTATATTCAATGGCTCAGGATGGGGATGCTCCAAAGATTTTTGCCAAGGTCAATAAGCGTGGAGTCCCAATGGCTGCATTGCTTGGAACAGCTTTTGTTGGCTTGTTAACATTCCTGACAAGTATTTTTGGAAATCAAATTTATCAATGGTTGGTTGCTGCCAGTGGATTGACCGGCTTTATTGCATGGGTTGGAATTGCAATTTCGCATTACCGGTTCCGGCGGGCATATGTTGCTCAAGGACGCGATGTCAATGATTTAGTTTATAAGGCAAAGTGGTTCCCGTTTGGACCAATTCTTGCATTAATAATGTGTATTCTTGTGATTATCGGTCAAGATTTACAAGCTGTCGCTCATTTTGATTGGAAGGCAATGCTTGTAACGTATATGTCAGTTCCATTGTTCTTGATTTTATTCTTCTATTACAAGATCAAGCATCATACGCACATGATTCCGCTTGAAGAGGTTGATTTAACAACGCCGGATATCAAGCAAGATTTTGATGAGGAAGATGACACCTTGGTTGAAGATCACTAGACTTGATTAATTATAGGTAAAAGGTTAAAATAGATTTGAAATAATTAAAACGTCATGGATCGCCATAAGTAGGTACACAGAGAAGCGGTGGGTGGTGTGAACCGTTACCGAAACTCCAGCTTTCTAAACGACGGGCAGGTAATGCTGCACGGGAGACCGTTATTAAGTTGAGTGTGTTATTTTGCATGCATTTGGAAAATAACAAAGTTGGGTGGTACCGCGAATAAGTCTTTCGTCCCATAGGTGGATGAAAGGCTTATTTTTTTAATTATTTTAGAAAAATTATCGGAGGAAGTTAAAATGTTAGATATTCGCCAAATTCGGAAAAATCCTGATGAATACAAGAAACGTTTAGGAACTCGGGGAGTTGAACCTGAAAAAATTGACGCTTTGTTGGAAAAAGATAAAGAACGGCGTGACTTACTAGTTGAAGCTGAAAACTTAAAGAAACAACGAAATGATGTTTCAACTGAAATTGCAAAGGCTAAGCGGAACAAAGAAGATGCAACTGCTCAAATTGAAAAAATGCGGGAAGTTGGAACTCGAATCGAAGCTTTAGATGAAGATTTGGATCGGGTTGAAGCTGAAGAACAAGACATTGCATCACGGTTACCAAACTTGCCAAATCCAACGGTTCCAGTTGGCTTGACTGAAGCAGAAAGCGTTGAATTATATAAGGTTGGAAAACCAACTGAATTCGATTTTGAACCGAAGAATCACTGGGATGTCGGCGAAGATCTTGGAATTTTAGATTTCGAACGGGCTGCTAAGGTTTCAGGTGCCCGGTTTGTTTACTATTTAGGAGCCGGGGCAAAGTTGGAACGAGCCGTTTACAACTTTATGCTTGATGAACATGCCAAGGAAGGCTTTATCGAAGTTCTGCCACCATACATTGTAAATGCTGCTTCAATGTATGGAACAAGTCAATTCCCGAAATTTAAGGAAGACGTTTACCAAGTTAATGGGGAAGATATGACGTTAATTCCAACGGCGGAAGTTCCACTGACGAACTACTACCGGGATGAAGTCATTCCGACTGAAAAGCTTCCAGTCTACTTAACAGCGTTAACTCCATGCTTCCGTTCAGAAGCCGGAAGCGCTGGCCGGGATACTCGGGGATTAATTCGGATGCACCAATTCAATAAGGTTGAAATGGTTAAGTTTACGAAACCGGAAGATTCATATGATGAATTAGAAAAGATGACTAAGTGTGCAACTAACATTTTGGATAAATTGGGATTGCCATATCATGTAATTACTTTATCATCAGGTGACATGAGTTTTAGTGCTGCGATGACGCATGATATTGAAGTTTGGATGCCTGCGCAAAATAAATACCGTGAAATTTCAAGCTGTTCAAACTGTGAAGACTTCCAGGCACGCCGGTCACACATTCAATACCGTGATAAAAATGGTAAATTACAATTCGTTCATACATTAAACGGTTCTGGATTAGCTGTCGGACGGACCGTAGCTGCAATTCTTGAAAATTACCAAAACGAAGACGGCAGTGTAACGATTCCAGAAGTTTTGCGTCCATACATGCATGGAATGGAAAAGATCACTTTAGAAAACAACAAATAATTGACGTTTACTTAAAAGGTTGAGCTGGTGGCTCAACCTTTTTTTATTTAAGAAAAAGTTATCAAAATTTAAAAAAGTGATTGACGAAAAGAAAGGAAGCTAGTAATATAGTAAATGTTCGCAAGAGATGAATGATTTGATAATTTATTTTAATGAAGATGGTTGACATTGATTTATTAAATTGATATTATTAAACAGTTGTCTTTTGACAAAAGTTGTAGATCTTTGAAAACTGAACAATGTTTCGACACACAAATGTGCAGGGCAGTTCATGAAAATGAATGCAATAACATTTGCGAAGTCAATTCGCTAGTAATTACGAGTCACAAACTTATAAATTGAGAGTTTGATCCTGGCTCAGGACGAACGCTGGCGGCGTGCCTAATACATGCAAGTCGAAC
>DWVG01000020.1 GCA_019120355.1 Candidatus Ligilactobacillus faecavium | reverse complement strand
TGATAGCAAGTTTCACTAATCGGATTAATAAATAGATATACCTCTAACATATTTATTTTTCCTCCCTGCTCGATTTATCCATTCCTTACTTTAAATAAAACAAAGCCGTTTTGCAATTAATATGTTTTCACCAACCAATGGCAACGTATGGTAGAATAACAACAGATAAAGTTTCGGGGAGCGAAATGATGGATCGTTGGGATGATTTTTTAGCACCATATGCTCAAGCGGTTGATGAGCTTAAGCTTAAATTAAATAGTTTAAAAAAACAAATGAGCTACAATAACCATGGCCCAATTGAGTTTGTAACGGGACGCGTGAAAACGAAGGAAAGCATTCTTGAAAAGATGCAGCGGCGGCACATTGCAGCAGAAAATCTTGCAGTTGATATGGAAGATATTGCAGCGGTTCGAATTATGTGCGAGTTTGTAGATGATATTTATGCCATTGTGGGAATTCTTCGCAAACGCCATGATATGGATATTATTGAAGAACGGGATTATATTGCCCATAAGAAACCGAGTGGCTATCGTTCGTACCATATTATTATCCGTTATCCGGTCGAGCTCGTTACGGGAACAAAGTATATTAAAGCTGAAATTCAGATTCGGACGCTGGCAATGAATTTTTGGGCGACAATTGAGCACTCGTTAAACTATAAGTATCAGGGAGAATTTCCGCCTGAAATCGCTGAGCGATTACGAAAGACAGCGGAGGCAGCCTTTTTGCTTGATACGGAAATGTCAAATATCCATGATGATATTAAAGAGGCCGAACGACTATTTGCACAGCGGAAACGGAATAACGAAGAGGATAAAAAATGAAGATTGGAATTTTTGCAAATGATACTCCGCAAACGGAGCAGATCAAAAATCAGCTTGAACAAAAATTAATTGACCGGCATATTCCGATTGATAATGCCAATCCTGATATTGTGATCACGATTGGTGGCGATGGAACATTGCTTTCGGCGTTTCATTACTATCAAAAACAACTTGAAACGATTCGCTTTTTAGGAGTCCATACGGGGCATTTGGGTTTCTATACTGACTGGCGGGCTGATGAGCTTGATGATCTTGTGATTAGCCTTCAATCGGATAATGGACAGGCGGTCAGCTATCCATTGCTTGACATTTCCGTTACTTATCATGATGAAAACCAGGCTCAACATTACTTAGCCTTAAACGAAGCCACGCTTAAACGGATTGGAATGACGATGGGAGCCGATGTTTACATTGGCGGTGAATTGTTTGAACGCTTCCGGGGCGATGGGTTATGTGTCTCGACGCCGACTGGTTCAACGGCTTATAACAAATCATTAGGTGGGGCAGTAATTCATCCGAGTTTAGATGTGATTCAATTGACCGAAATTGGATCACTCAATAATCTAGTATACCGGACGATCAGTTCGCCAATGATCGTTCCTGCAAATGATTGGATTACGATTGTTCCGAATCAGGCAAGCGACTTCTTTATGACGATTGACCAGGAAAATATTTATGGAAAACAGATTGAACAAATTATGTTTAAGGTCTCGAAACGCAAAATTCGGTTTGCAAAGTACCGGCACACTGAATTTTGGCGGCGGGTCCAAGCAGCATTTATTGGTGATTTAAATGAGAATTAGTTGGCAGTATACGGGAACTGAGCCGATCAAACTAAAGACGTTTATTCGCAATCAGGGAATTTCCCGGCATTTGATGGCAAAAGTCCGAGGCGATGGGGGAAAAGTTCTAATCAACGGCGTTGAAAATCGGCGAATTGATAAAATTGAACCGCAAACGGTATTAACAATCGAGTTTCCCCCGGAAGAAAATCGCAAAAACGATTTGATTCCATCGTACGTTCCGTTAAAAATTTTGTACGAAGACCGCGATTTTTTAATTATCGATAAGCCGGATCACGTTAATTCGATTCCGTCTGTTCCTCAACGTAAGGATTCATTAGTCAACCGGGTTGATGGTTATTACCATCTGCGGGGCTATGATGATTTAATTCCGCATATCGTCACTCGGCTTGATCGGGATACATCGGGGGTAGCGTTGTTTGCAAAGCACCGATACGCCCATGCATTGCTTTCGCAACAAATGGAGCAGCATACAATCAAGAAGACTTATTTGGCTCTCTTAAGTGGTAACCTAAAAGAAGATCATTTATTAATTGATCGGCAAATCGGGCGCGTTCCGGGAAGTTTAATTGAACGCCAAGTCGTTGCAAACGGCGGCCAAGAAGCTCAGACCGAGTTGTGGGTCAAAAAGCGTTTGCCAGACTGTACGGTCTGCGATGTGCAGCTGCATACCGGCCGAACCCATCAAATTCGAGTTCACTGTAAGTCGATCGGCTACCCGTTAGTGGCGGATACGTTATACGGCGGCCAAATTCAGTTGCCATTGCAACGGCAAGGATTACATTGTCGTAAGATTGAGTTTTATCATCCGTTTAAGAAGCAAATGATGACGTTTGAAAGCCCGCTTCCGCAAGATATGAAAAGGTATTTGGAGCTTGAAGAGCATAAAAAAACTGAACGTTAAGTCCAGTTTTTTTATTCAACTATTTTTTTATTCAACTAAAAGTAAATGCAGGTTAAATTGCTCACAAAGCTTAATTAATTGATTTTCATCTTTTCCGGTTAGAACAAATTGGACGGCCCCGTGGTTATAATTGATCAAACTTTGAAGATTTTCGTTAAATGTTGATGAATCTGGTTGAGCAGTGATCATGATGCGATCGATTCCGTGATCATTTGCAAAATCGATGGCTTTCTTTTGACCCGCCAAAGTTAATTCATCAAAGGCGTGGTTTAAGGTGATCTGCATTCCACCGGCTGCGCCAATCAATTGTTCCATCGAATCTTCGTCAAGGTGGTTGTCTTCGGTGATTGCTCCGATTGCAACACTGTCAACGCCTAATGCTTGTGCTTCAAAAACATCGGCTTCCATTACCTTGATTTCAATATCGCTGTATGAATATTTGCCCGCTCGTGGTCGAATCAACGTTTCAATCGAAATTTTTTGGTTGTCGTGTAAGTAACGAACCGTTTCGGCAATCATGCCTTTACTAGCAGTTGTTTGCTGATTTTGAAGTTCGATTTTTTGAAAATCACTAAGGGTTGAAAGCTCATTGATTGTTTGAACGGCTTTTTGTTTAATAATCATTTAAAATTCCTTTCTTTAAATTATTTTTTGAAGCAAACACAAACTCCTTCAGGAAGAAGGACGTTTTGCTGGATGCAGTCTAGTTTACCATTTTTGGGATCGCGTTTAAATACGGTTGCGTTATTGGTATTTTGATTAGCCACAACGAGAAATTGGTTTGTTTTGTCGAATGCAAAATCGCGCGGAAAACTTCCTTCTGTTGAAGTCCAATCAATCAACTCTAAGGTATGGTCTGAATTAACTTGATAAATTGCAATCGAGTCATGGCCTCGATTTGAAACGTAAACAAAGCGGTGATCATCCGTGATGCGAATTGCGGCGGCACCATTGTGAGCAGTAAAATCATCCGGAATCGTTGATAAAATTTGTTGAATTTCAAAATGACCATCATTTGGATCATATTGAAGGACCGCGATTTGACTGCTAAGTTCCGCAGCTAAATAGGCGGTATTTTGATCAGCAAAAACAAGGTGCCGCGGGCCGAATCCAGCTTCAAAATGCAGGCAGGCATCTTCAGTTGCTTTTCCGGCCTGATCAATGGTATAAGTCGTTAACGTATCATTTCCAAGGTCAACGACGGCAAGACGGCCGTCTGGCGTAAGATCGGCAAAATGAACGTGGGCCGCATCTTGTTCAGGCCGCGGACCGTTTCCGTGATGAGCGATTTGATCAGTAAGCGTTAAGGTCAGATCATCATTCAAATGGTAAATTTCGACGGTTCCGCGATGATAATATGCAGCAAAAACGAATTGCCGGGTTTGGTCGTAGCCGATGTAACACGGGCTGGACCCGGTCGTCAGCTGGTCATCAAGTAAATCAAACGATTCATCAGCCAAGTTATAGTTGGCGATTCCGCCAAGCGGGCCTTCAACGGCAACGGCGAGCAACGAGTTGTGATCAGTTAAGCGTAGATATGTCGGGTTGCCAACCGTAATGATCGGCTGCGGCTGACTTAAATGTCCGTTTTCACAATCAAGCTGGGCTTGATAGATTCCGTGACTAGTTTGTTTTGTATATGTTCCAAAGTAAATTTGTTGTTTCATGTAACTCACTTCCCAATTAAGTTAATTTAATTATAGCATTTTCGAATTTCTTTAATAATTCAAAAATTGCTATGGTAAAATAACCTTGAGGTGAAGCGTGATGATTAAAATGAAAGTTGTTTCAGTCGGAGAAGGCGCATTGAATGCGAAAGATGGATTGGTAATTTTATTCGGCAAAGAAGTTTCAGATCGATTAAAGGAAGTCTCAGTCATTCAAGAATTTGAGCAAATCGATCAGTACGATGTAAAAAAAGGAATGCGGTTAACGATTGATAAGCAGCATTATCAAGTTGCATACGTCGGAAACTTGGTTGCAAGTAACCTTGAAACGGTTCATCATACCGTTCTCGACTTTAATGCTGTTCCGGATGAACCGCGCAGCAATGCGATTTACTTGGAGCCGCAAAATTTTCCGGTAATTCATGCTGGATCACAAATTACGATTGAAGAATAGAGGAATTATCGTGGCAAAGAAGAAAAAAATCAAGAAAACCAATGAAGAGCGGATTCTTGATGAAAATGGAATTGAATATGAAGAAAAGAATTTTAACTGGGTCGGCCGCGGAATGGACGCGTTGAAGGATGCTGAAAGTCAGGGAATCGATCCGGACAGTTTGTTGAAGACGATCGTTTTACAAGCAAATAACGATGTCAAGGATTACCTCGTTGTTTGTTTACCAGTTCAAGCTGAAATCAACTTAAAATTAGTTGCGCATGAACTTGGGAAAAAGCAGGTGCACCTAGCTGATAATAAAAAGTTAGTCAAAATTACCGGCTACGTTCACGGTGCAAATACTCCAATTGGAATCAGTGCATATAAATGCTTTCCAATTTATTTTGATGAACAGGTCCAAAAATTTGATGAAATTTCGGTTTCTGCAGGGAAATTGGGCCGCTCAGTTCGGTTAAAGCGGGAAGATTTAGTAAAACTGGTGAAGGGATCATACATTAAAGTTGAACGTTAATCAAACAAAGTTATTAAAAAAAATTGATCAAGCAAAGGCTTTTGTGACGCACAACCGTAATTTATTTAAATGTCCGTATTGCGCCGCTGAAATGAAAACAGTCGAAGGTTATAGCCTTATTTGTGCTCAGGGACACCGGTTTGACTTGTCAAAGAAGGGGACGCTTTTCTTAATTAAGCATGGAGTTAAAAGCGACTATGACCAAAAAGAATTATGGCAGGCCCGCCGGCATGTCCTTCAGCACGGATTATTTGATGGGGTCCTTGAACAGATTATTCAACGGATGCCGCAACGAAATTTAACTTACATTGATGTCGGGTGCGGAGAAGGAACACCGCTTGCACGGATTCGGGCACAGCGGCAGCAATTCCAAGATCAGGCGATTGGATTTGATATTTCAAAGGATGCGATTAATTTGGCAACGCAACAGACCGCAAATAGTTTCTTTTGCATTGCAGATCTAGCAGCACTTCCATTTGCCGATCATCAAATCGATGTTATTGTTGATATTTTGTCGCCATCGTCATATCGCGAATTTGATCGGGTTCTTGCCTCAGATGGAATCTTGTTTAAGATTATTCCCAATTCTGAATACTTGATCGAACTTCGGCACCGGCTCTATCAACCGGACGACCCGAAGTATTCGTATCATAACGATGACGTGTTAAACCGGGTTCTTGAACAGTATCCGCAAACGGAAGTCGTGCCGGTTAAATATCAATTTGGGTTAACCCCGACGCTTGCAACGAATTTGTTGAAAATGACGCCATTGCAATGGGGAACTCAGGCAGATCCGGCGAATGTCTTTAAAACGCCATTGGAGCATGTGACGGTTGATATGTCACTATTAATTGTTCGGAAAAATTCATAAAATTGCTTGTCAAAAAATATTTAAGGTGTTACCCTTAGTAGTAAGAAAACGGTTATTAGTAATTAACCAAGTTGTTAGTTATTAATTAATTGGACTTCATTAACGTAGCTGTTCGCCGTGCCCACACCGAACGGTTACGCTTTTTTATTGCTTGAAATTAAGAAAGGAA
>DWVG01000019.1 GCA_019120355.1 Candidatus Ligilactobacillus faecavium | reverse complement strand
AAGTTAATGCACGGTTTGAAGTTAGCTGAAATCGAAGTTAACCGCAAGATGCTTGCTGACTTAGCCGTTAGCGATGCAGATGCATTCAAGGCACTTGTTGACGAAGCTAAGAAAGCTTTAGCAAAATAATTGATCTTTAAATGATAGAGGCTGTGACGCTTGTCGCAGCCTCTTTGTTATTTTATAATTTTTAATATCGAATTATTAAAAATAGGAGCGGTTGAATGTTAAATCAATTTAAACCTACATGGATGATCGAATCGATTTATAATCTTACGCCAGATGAACTTAAAGCAAATGGCATTAAAGCAATTTTAACGGATTTGGATAATACGTTGATTGCGTGGAATAATCCGAGTGGGACCCAAGAACTTCGACAATGGTTAAATCAAATGAAAGCAAATCAAATCCCGGTGATCGTGGTTTCAAATAATAACCATGAACGGGTGGAAAAAGCGGTTCAACGCTTTGATTTACCGTTTGTTGCCCGGGCATTAAAGCCGTTCAAAACGGGAATCAAAAAGGCTTTGAAGGAATATCAGTTTCAACCAGATGAAGTGGTAATGGTTGGCGATCAAATGCTGACGGATGTTCTCGCAGCCAACCGGATGAACATTCGCAGTATTTTAGTTAAGCCGTTAATGCAGACGGATGCTTGGAATACCCGGATCAACCGGTTAATGGAACGCAAAATTCAAGTTCAATTAGCAAAAAAAGAAAATTTTGAAATTCAATGGAGGAACCATCTCGATGACTGATGAATTAAGATGCATTGGATGCGGTGCGGTGATTCAAACGACTGATCCGGATAAGGCTGGATATACACCGCAATCTGCGTTAAACAAACAAAAAGATGAGGTATATTGCCAACGCTGTTTCCGGCTGAGACACTATAATGAAATCGCGGATGTTGATTATAGTGATGATGACTTTTTGCGTTTCTTGAATCAATTAAGCGATAAGGAAGCATTGATCGTTAACGTGATCGATATCTTTGATTTTACCGGTTCATTGATTCCAGGATTGCAACGGTTTGTCGGCAATAACCCAATTTTACTGGTTGGAAATAAGGAAGACCTGCTTCCGCGGTCATTAAAGCGCTCAAAGATCAAGGATTGGATGCGTCAATCAGCTAACAAGGCAGGATTGCGTCCAATCGATGTTTTCTTGACAAGTGCCAAGAAGGGTGGTCAAGTTGACGAATTATTGGCTGCAATTGAAAAATACCGTGAAGGCCGCGATGTTTATATGGTTGGGGTTACGAATGTTGGAAAGTCAACGTTGATCAATCGAATCATCAGCCAGTTAACGGGAGTTCAGGAATTGATCACCACGTCGAAGTTTCCCGGAACAACCTTGGATCGAATTGAAATTCCATTGGATGATGGGCATTTCTTAATTGATACCCCAGGGATTATTCACCGGAATCAAATGGCACACTACCTTTCACCAAAGGAATTAAGGCTTGCGACGCCGCAAAAGGAAATCAAGCCGAAGACATACCAGTTGCAAGCAGGGCAAACCCTCTTTTTGAGTGCTTTAGCACGGTTTGATTTTATAAAAGGACCTAAAGAACGAAATGGAATTGCAATTTACCTTGATAATAATTTAAAGGTGCACCGGACAAAATTGACCAACGCTGATCAGTTTTATGCCAACCATGCTGGTGAGATATTGCAACCGCCAACTAAGAAAGAGTTGGAAACGACTTTCCCGAAACTTGTTCGGTATGAATTTAAGACAACGGAAAAAAGCGACCTTGTTTTTGCTGGCCTTGGTTGGGTTACGGTGCCGAAGAACAGTATCATTGCCGGCTGGGCCCCAGATGGAGTTGGCGTCACGATTCGCAAAGCAATGATTTAGAGGTGAAAAAATGAAATTACGTGGAAAACAAAAACGGTATTTAAGAAGTCAAGCCCATTCAATGCGGCCGCTTTTCCAAATCGGAAAGGACGGAATTGATAAAGAATGGCTTAAACAGGTTAAAAATGCCCTCGAAAAGCGTGAATTGATCAAAGTTAACATTTTAAATAATTCATTGTTAGAAACTGATGAAGTTCAGGAATACATTGAACAAAATTCTGATATTCAAGTAGTTCAAGTCATTGGGCATACCCTTGTTTTATTTAAACGCGCTCAAAAACCGGAGCACCGTCACTATTCCGAAGAAGTTGCGCGGATTTAGAAAGGGTGCTTTGGAATGGAGAAACAACGGGTGATCACGCCTGAAGTTCAAGTTTTTAGCAAGGTTGAATTTGATACTCCGCAAAAAAGAGTTGGCATTTTGGGCGGAACGTTTAATCCACCGCATTTTGGTCATTTGATGATTGCTGATCAGGTTCAAAGTCAGCTGGGACTTGATCAGGTGTTATTTATGCCGGATAACATTCCGCCGCATGTTGATCATAAAGATGCAATTGATGCCTGCCATCGGCTTAAGATGTTGCATTTATGTGTTGATGATAATCCCAAATTTGGAATTGAAGATTATGAGATCAAGCGCGGTGGGGTCAGTTATAGCATTGATACGATGAAAGCATTGACCAAGCAACATCTTGAAAATCAATATTACTTTATAATTGGCGGCGATATGGTAGAATATTTACCGAAATGGCGGGAAATTGACGAGTTAGTCAAGCTTGTTCAGTTTGTCGGCGTTGGCCGTCCAGGATTTCATAAACGCAGTCAATATCCAATTCTGTGGGTCGATGTTCCGGAAACAGAGATCAGTTCAACGTTGATTCGGCAAAAGGTCAAAAATGGATGTTCGATCAAATATCTTGTCCCGGATGCAGTTGAACAGTACATTAACGAGGAGAACCTATATCGTGACTGAAATTGAGTATCAAAAACATTATTATCCTGGTTCGCGTTCCGAATTAGTTCAGAAACTAAAAGACTCGTTAAATAAGCAATCGCGGTTTGAACATTGTTTACGGGTCGAACAAACGGCAATCCAGCTTGCAAAACTAAACCATGAAGACGTTGAAAAGGCGGCGGTTGCCGGGCTGATTCATGATTATGCCAAGGAACGCTCAGCGGAAGAATTCAAACGGGTGATCATTGCCAAAAAGATGGACCCAGATTTATTAAACTGGGGTAATTTCATTTGGCACGGTGAAGTTGGTGCTGAAATCATTCAGGATGAATTAAAAATTACGGATGAAGAGATTTTAAATGCGGTGCGGCGCCATACGATTGGTGCAGTTCAAATGACAACGCTTGACAAGATCGTTTACGTTGCCGATTACGTTGAACCCGGGCGTGATTTTCCAGGAGCAAATTATGCACGCGAAGTAGCGTTTGCTGATTTGGATGATGGGGTACGTTATGAAACCCAGCATACGTTGCAGTATTTGTTAGAGAATAATCAAAAGATTTATCCGGCTGCAATTTTAACGTATAACCAGTGGAACGCTGAAAATTGATGAAGAGGTGGAATTTAAATGAACGAAAGCAAAGAATTATTAAAAACAGTTGTTGAAGCGGCCGACAATAAGCGGGCAGAAGATATTATTGCATTAGATGTTCAAAATATCAGTTTATTAGCGGATTATTTTGTAATCATGCAAGCTGACTCAGATCGGCAAGTAAAGGCGATCGCCGAAAATATTGAAGAACAAGCCGAAGAAAAAGGCTATGATGTGCTTGATGTTGAAGGAAAGAGCGGTGCGAACTGGATTTTGATCGACCTTGGCGATGTTGTTGCCCACGTATTTAAAGCTGAAACCCGGAAATTCTATAACCTTGAAAAGTTATGGGCAGATGCCGATGACGTTGATATTTCAGCATGGATCAAGTAGTCAATGCAACGAATCATAGGAATAATTACTGAGTATAATCCGTTTCATAACGGCCACCTTTATCAGATCCAGCAGGTTAAAAAGCAATTTCCGGATGCCCCGTTAGTAATTGCAATGAGCGGAAATTTTTTACAACGCGGGGAACCGGCAATCATTGATAAGTGGCACCGGGCGGCTGAATGTTTGTCGAATGGCGCAGATTTAGTAATGGAATTACCGTTAATGGCGGCCGTTCAACCTGCAGACCGGTTTGCATATTATGGGGTGTGGACGCTTGCTCAGATGGGCGTGACGGACTTGTTTTTCGGTGCGGAGCATGCCACGTTTGACTTTATGCATGATGCCCAAAAAGCAATGGAAATTACCGGAAACTTTAACAAGTACCATGAGTCGTTTGCGAAGACTTATCAACAGGTAATTACCGAAAAGGTTGGTCATCAAGTCGATCAGCCGAATGACCTGCTGGGATTGGCATATGCGAAGGCCAATTTAAAGCTGAAGGCTGGTATTAGCCTTCATCCGATTCAGCGGAAAAATGCCAATTACCATGATATTGAGTTGAACGATGCGGGAACGATTGCAAGTGCATCGGCGATTCGCGAAGCCTTGCATCATCAAAATCAGGATTTTGAAAAATTTGTGCCGCACCAAACCGCTCAAGATTTAAAAAAACAACCATTAGTATCATGGGATGATTTTTGGATCCATCTTAAGATGGAATTATTGACCCATTTACCGCAAGAATTGGAAAAAATTTACGGAATGGCTGAAGGAATTCAATATCGGATGATTGCGATGGCTCAGCGAAGTGAATTTGCTGGGGACTTTGATTCATGGATCAAAGCGACTAAAAGTAAACGGTTTACATACACCAGGTTAAGCCGGCTGGCAACGATGACACTGCTGCACATTACCTGGGACGATGTTGCTTCATTTGAAGCCCAGCCATATTTGCGGGTACTAGGGTTTTCCAAGAAGGGACAGGCAGTTTTACACGCTGCTAAAAAGAGTTGCGATCATCCAATTATTACAAACGTTTCTCAAGACGAGAAGAAGGGAATTTTAAGAATTGATTACCGCGCCGGAAAGGTTTACCAGGCAGTGTGCGGGAATGAACAGGATTTAAAACATGCTCCGATTATGACTGTCAAGTAAATCAGCTTGACAGTGATTTGGATTCCAAGTATAATCGACGTGTTGCATTAGGAGGCAAGAAAATGAAGTGGTCATTAAACGAATTGCGTCAGGCAAAGGAAACGCCCATTGAGTTTGATACAACCCTTGATCTGGAAGCAGCATTAAAGGAGCGGCGGAATGATTTGATTTCGGCTACTCCAGTCCAAGTTGAAGGCGTCTTTACGGTTGATCAACGGGGAATTTTAGGAAGTTTTAATGTGAAAACTAAAATTCAGGTTCCATCAACCCGGACGTTTGAACCGGTAACAATTCCACTCGACTTTGACTTTTCAGAATACTATGTCAGCCATCATCAAAATGATCTATCGCAATTTGATGACTTAGACGTGGTAATTGTGCTTGAAAATGATGTGTTAGCACTTGAAGATGTGATTATTGACAATATTCTTGTTCAAATTCCAATGCAAGTTCTGAGTGAAAAAGAACAACATGCAGAATTCAGCGAGATGCCGCAAGGGAAGAGCTGGGGTGTTTTGACTGAAGATCAGTTGAAAAATAACGCTCACCGAAAAGATCAAATTGATCCGCGGATGGCAAAATTAAAAGATTTTTTCAAAAACGACGATCAGAAGAATTCGGATGAGTAGTTGTCAAATTTAAGATTTGCAAGTATAATTGTTCTTGTCGATTATTTTGAAGGAGGTGGCTCTCAATGGCAGTACCAGCACGTAAAACATCAAAGACACGTAAGAGATTACGTCGGACAAACTACAAATTGTCAGTACCTGGTATGAGCGCATGCCCAAATTGTGGTGAATTACGTCGTTCACACCGTGTATGCCCAAGTTGTGGTTACTATGGTGATCGCGAAGTTGTTAAAGTAAAGAACAACTAAAATTAAAATTTTCAAGCAGTATACGGCTTGATTATGTTCGTAAAACCTTTATATATAAGGACTTTACAAGGCTATATTGATTATAGCCTTTTTTTGTTGTTAAAATTCAACCCACAAAGTAACCCACATTTGTCAGAAATTCATAAAATTTGAAAACTTATCAACGGCTGTTTTCTGATGTTGTTGTGTAACATGAGTGTATATGTTCATTGTTGTTTGAATATTGGAATGCCCTAATCTAACTTGAACGTCTTTCATTGGTAAACCTGCTTCAAACAAAAGGCTAGCATGAGTATGTCGGAATCCATGAAGAGTTATCTGTTTAATTTCACCATGTGCTTTGTAGAATTGTTTTAATTTCAAAGCCACTGATGTATATCTAATATAGTCGCCTTTATTATTGGCAAATACTAGGTTTAAGTTATTAGTAGGTTGTTTCATTTTCAATTTTTCAAGATCTAACATGGTATTATCATCTACATCGATTACTCGCTTTGATGTCTTGGTTTTGGGCGTATTGACAACCATTTTGTTTGATAACTTATCATAAGCAAGAGTTTTATCAACTTTGATTTCTTTATTGACAAATGAAATATCAGACCATTTTAAGGCTAATGCTTCATTGATCCGCATACCAGTAAAAGAAAGTAGTCGGATAATTGTATATAGTTGTTTATTGTAATTCTTTAGTGCATTAAGCATGTAAATTAGTTCGTTTTTATTATAAAAATTGCTTTTATTAGCAACTTTTTTGTGTTTTAACTCCTGACAGGGTTTAGGGTAGACAACACGACTAAGCGGATTATTTTCGATAATTCCTTGATGGTAAGCATAATTAAATACGTAAATAACTACCTCAAATAATTTTTTATATGAAAAAATCTTTTCCGAAAATGAATTGATATATTTTTGGATATAATCGGAAGTTATTTTTTCAATTAATAATCCTCCTAAATCGTCTTTGAAATATTTGTCATATCGATAGGCTAATACATGAGCGGTGGTTTCTTTAACAGTGTTTTTATATGTGGCATACCAGCGCTTGTATACGTCATTAAATGTAAATTTATGACGATTAGTCTTATATTTATTTTCTTTGAATTCGATTTGCAATCGATTAAGTGCAATTTGAGCTTCTTTCTTTGTTTTGAAACCTTGTCGACTGGTTTCAATGCGTTTACCAGTTACTAGATCAGTACCCAGGTAAACTTTGAATCGATATCTTTTTTCGCCTTTTTTATTTTTGTAAGTTATGAAGGTAGCCATAAGATTTATCCTTTCTAGAATATATGTTCGATTAAGCCATTAAATAAAAGCCCCAAAAGCGGGGCAATAACTATTTGAACAAATCAAAAATTGAAAAGGTTGTTTTGTGATAAACCTTGTTATACAACGCTTTTCTTGGATTTTTGATTATTCCAGTTCCTTTCTTTCCATATCCGGGAATTAACGCTTTTTTAACAGCACGTTTGGCTCTTCCAGTTGTTCTAGCAGAAATTGATTTTCTTAAACTCGGTTTTCTAATTCCGTATTTCATAATATTTCTCCTATCTTAAAGCTTTTCGGTAACCTGCATTAATAGCCTGTTGTTCATTATCAAACACGACTTCATTTTTAGGATTGATTTTATAATCATGCTGATCTGCTGTGTGATAAATATGAGTTTTGACGTCTCCGATGACTTTTCCGGTTTGTGCAGTATGATCCATACCGTCATCAGTATTATTATCTGATTGAGCAGGAGTAGTAGAATCAACATCACTAGATTGAGTTGCTGAATTACTGTAATTAATAGCAGTTGATACGTTGTTTCCAGTATATTTAGTGATTAATTGACGGTATTCATCTTGCGCAGCTTTATCTTGAGAAACAATCCAATCATCGCTACCGATATTATCTTCACCCTTAATTTTAAAACCACTATCAGGTTCTGCTGCTTCACCGTCTAATTTGCACTCATAAACGATACCATTATTTGCTAGTAAATATTTGTCAACCGGTTTGGTAATATCTATCTGATTTGATGAATATTCAGCGCCGTCATCAGTATCTTTTTTAATATTGTCACATTTTCCTGTTGTTCCATCTTTTGCAGTGTAGAATACAAAACCGCCGATTTTTCTTAAGTTATACTTTTTTGAACTATATGTATCGCTGGCATTGCGTACTAAAATGTCGCCATCGGGTGTAGAAGCATACCATAAATTACCATTATCTTCAGGACCATGATCGAAATAGTATTTACTAATTGCCATATTTCCCATTTTGGCTCGTTGGTCAGCCCAGTTATAAAAATCAGTATTGATTTCAGATTTTTCTTTTTTGCTGATCGAAAATGTATCAGAAGGGCTAGTTATATCTTTAGCGTGTATAGGGGATGCTGTAAATGATAGTAAAGCAATAGAGCAACCCACAAGAGTTAAAATTGATTTTTTCATAATGTTATCCTCCAATTAGTTAATTTGTGATTGTGCGTTGCTAACCTTTGATATAAAATTATCAATTTGATTCTTTTTTATTTTCATAATATGTGTTTGATATTTTCCACTGTTAATCATTAATTGATCATGTAGGATTCCTTTACCTCCGGAAATTGAATCTAATTTGTCTAATGAAATAACGTTATTAGTAGTTGTTCCGCAAATAATTATTTTTTTATTAGTACATGCAACAATAACGCTTATTCCTCCTATTGCAGCTCCTTGTTGTCCTAAAATTATGTCTATAATCTGTTCATTGTCATTTATTAGATTAGATAATGATTTTATTAATCGTTTCTTTTTACAAATTTTGTTTTTATTTATATTTTTGATTTTTGTAATCAAATTGTTAGTATTCATAATACTTCTCCAATCGGTCTTTATTTCACTTACTCAATTTCATAATTTTAGTAACGTTATCAAATAAATAATTAGGTATATGAAATACTTGCATGAACGTTACAGGATTATTTGAATATCCCATTTCTTTAAATATAGGAATTAATAATTTGATTGCTGCTATATTTGCTTCCTTTTCGATCCGCTCTTTTGAAGCATATGACGCATGATAAAATGCTAAGTTACAATTATCGTGATTTTTAATATGTGCAATTTCATGTGCCAATTGAAAGATTAATTCTTCTTGCTTATGCCAATTTAAATTCATGGCAATTTTTTTATATTTTGAAGAAGCGGAAGGTGGAGTATATTTATGCAAAGATAGCCAACCAACTTTAATTCCTAGGTTGTTCGCCTCTTTTTCAAGAACATTGATAGGGTTCATAGAAACGCCACCTTAATATGAAAATTATTTTCCTCTCATGAAACGTTTGATAGTTTCTAGATCTTCCTTAGGAATTTGTCGACCTTCATATGTAAAAATCACATCGTCATCATCTAGATCAACACGTTTTTTATTATTTTGATTATTATTTCCAAGAAGATAATCAGTAGATACGCCTAAAACATCAGCTACTTTTTTTAAACTTTCTGTATTAGGATCTTTAGTTTTCCAACCATAAATCACATTCTTTCCTAATTCAGCTTTTGAATTTACTTCAAGCAAGCTCATTCCTTTTTCTTTAGCAATAATTTTTATACGCTCAAAAGTTGTCATATCAACAATTCCACCTTTTTAATAAAATAAAATTAAGTTTTTTGACTAAACCACTTTACAAATTAAGCTCATGAGCGTAATATAATAAACGTAAACAAGTTAGCAACAAAAAACAGGAGCTTAAAAAGAGTGGCAATCAAAAGCTAATTGCTATTTTTTATAACTCAAGTTTAGTCTTAAAGCTAAAAAACGTCAATAAGTTTGTAACAAATTTTAGAAAGGAGAGTGAGAAAGTTGCCAGAATTAGAAGCACTTCTCGAAACTCAAAAAA
Organism: Candidatus Ligilactobacillus faecavium; assembly: GCA_019120355.1. Classification (GTDB taxonomy): domain Bacteria; phylum Bacillota; class Bacilli; order Lactobacillales; family Lactobacillaceae; genus Ligilactobacillus; species Ligilactobacillus faecavium. Next base: position 3,839 of record DWVG01000019.1, on the reverse strand, counting down.
ACGAGGTTGAAAAACGAATCAAAATTGAGCTTTTAGAAAGGGGTTGGACACAGAAAAAACTTTCTGATCTCATCGGAGAAAATCGTGCAATGGTAAATCGCGCAATTAAAGGTGATACCACGCCAAGGAGTATTGAAATCCGTAGCAAGATTTTTGAAGTTTTAAATCTTAAATAGAAAGGAAAATTCAAATGGACGGTGTTTTCAATAAAGGCTTTATCAAAGACTTAAAGGCAAGCGTTTATGATGAAGTGATGCGAGATGTTCCGAAAACACCACGCATTTACAACGGAAAAGACGCAGCAAAGTATTTGGGAGTTTCGTTTGCAACTTTCAAACAGTATGTAGACGACGGTCATATTAAACCGATGATGTTCTATAACAATTCAAGAAAACTTTATGACATAAAGGATCTAGATAAATTTATTGAAATGACAAAGGAAGGAATGATTTGAATGTCAAAACAAGCAACGAATGCATGGTGCAAAATAGAAACCTTGATTTTTGTTGTTGCGATTATAGGAGGAATAATTTCAACTAAGTTGGCTTGCTTAGCTTGGCTTTCGTTTTTAGTTTTACTTTTGGTTCATATGCTTCTAGATAAAAACTATATGGAGGAGTGGTGCAAATGGCTTTGGAATTAATGAAAGAGCTCGGTAAACCCGAGCTCACAAAAACTATAACAAATAAAACTAACAGTGATAATTATTTCAAAAAAGTACACCAAATTCAAGTGTTTCGTAGAGAATTGCCTTTGATTTTGGAAAAAATACAGTTAGAACAACGCATTGAGTTGCTAGAAAAGATGATACCTAAGATTGAGATTGAGCAAATGGCAATCTTTGCAAGACAACTTCAAGACGCATATATCGCAGTTTGGTATTCAGAAAGGAAAGACGACAAATGTGTGAGGTAAAAATTGGTGCAACCAAATATAAAGTAGAAAATTTACAGGTCATTGATCCAACAGCTCGAGGAGTTGTTATGGGAGAAGTGGACTATCCAGAATGTTTAATTACGTTATTAGGTCCGTTAAATAGAGCTAGAAAAGAAGAAACTCTGATTCACGAAGTTCTTCATGCAATCTTTTTTGAAGCAGGATACCTTGAGCACAGCGAAGAAATGGTAGATAGATTAACGCCATTTCTGTACAGCTTTATTAAAGAAAATAACCTCGACAAATTATTTGACGAGGTTAATAGAAACTAAGGCTTCTCTTGTCTGATTCCTTTGTACTTAGATCCATCTTTCTTGACACTCATAAATTTTCCGGTAGATGTGTCACGTTTGACAAATCTTTGTGTCTTAGGATTAAAGACTTGTGACCGATGTCGAACAGCACCTTTACGGCTGTTATTTTTCGGTGGATTAGTAGCCATAACTTCACCTCCTTCCATAAGGAGATAGCTTAATTATACAAGAAAGGACAGATTAAAAACTATGACAAATGAATTAACAGAAACAAAAGAAAAGTCAGTAACCTTTGAAGCTAACGGGGAACAAGTTACTTTATCTCCGTCAACAGTGAAGAATTTTTTAGTAAACGGAAATGAAAATATTTCTATGCAAGAAACGGTAATGTTTATCAATCTTTGTAAGTATCAGCATTTAAATCCGTTCCTGAACGAAGCATACATCATCAAATATGGTTCAAAACCGGCACAGCTTATCACGTCAAAAGAAGCATTTATGAAACGTGCAGAAAGCAATCCGCAATATAACGGATTCAAAGCTGGTTGCATTGTTTTAAGAAATAACGATGTTGTTTATACAAATGGGGCTTTTATTTTGGATACTGATAAGTTGCTTGGCGGTTGGGCAGAAGTATCAAGAAAAGACCGTGATATTCCTGTTAGAGTTGAACTTTCAATGAAAGAATTTTCCAAGAACCAATCTACTTGGAAAACAATGCCTGCAACAATGATTAGAAAAACGGCGATTGTTAACGCATTACGTGAAACGTTTCCTGATACGTTAGGCGGAATGTATACCGAAGATGACAACTTAAAAACGGATAACCACACAGTTGCTGAAAGACATGATGTAACGCCACAAAAAGAACAAGCACAAGAATTAGTAGACCAGGCGCTTAAATCAGATCAACCAGAAAACGAAGAACCACAGTTTGAAGAAATTTCAGGAGAGGAGGAACAAGCTAATGAACAAGGCGAATTGCTCGACCACTGGGGAAATCCAACTGACGCAAAATAACTATTACACTCATGAAACTGATAAGGCGTATATGTCTGTTTCCTTATTCAAAGATTTTCTGAAATGTGAGGCCTGTGCTTTGGCGAAGCTAAACGATGAATGGAAGCCGGAAGAAGATAAGACAGCTTTGTTGGTTGGCAACTACATTCATTCATATTTTGAGAGCGAAGAAAGCCATCAAAAATTTATTGAAAAAAATAAGGACGAACTGACTGCCAGTACAGGAAAAAATAAGGGACAACTTAAACATGATTATAAAATCGCTGATGAAATGATCGCCAGTCTTTCGGAAGAAAAACTTTTCAAATCATTTTACGAACCGGGAGAAAAAGAAGTTATTGTCACTGGAGAAATCGGCGGTTACCCATGGAAAGGCAAAATTGATAGTTTATCGAAAGTTCAAGGCTTTTTCTGCGATTTGAAGACTACTCGTGATATTCGACAAAAGATTTGGAACGAAGATACACGTCAGAAAGAAAATTTCATTCAAGCTTACGGATATTACTATCAAATGGCGGTTTACATTGAACTGATTAAGCAGACTTTTGGCGTTGATTGCCAGCCGTTTATTTTCGCCGTTTCAAAACAAACTCCACCCGATAAAGCGTTGATTGATTTCAACACTGAAAAATCGCAGGAAATGCTTGAAGAATCAATGAACGACATCATCGAAAAACAACCGCATATTTGGAACGTGATTAAAGGCAGTGATAAACCTAAACGCTGCGAACAATGTGAGTATTGCAGAGCTACTAAACATATTTTAAAACTCACTCACGCTGACGAGGTTTAGCAATGTTTGGAACGTTAGACAGAATTCAAGGAAAGCAAGTTTTAATCACGCTTGACGATGAAATCGACATATACAAGGTTCAAAGGCTGTCAGGTGGTAAAAAACCAACCGTAGAGCTTGATATTTCAGACGGACGTAAAATCACACCAAGTCAGCGGAAAAAGATATATGCGTTGATTAATGACCTTTGCGAGTATACGGGGGACGTTCCCGAATACTGGAAAGAAAAATTTAAGTTCATGGTTGAAACGATTTTTGGAATTGATGAGTTCAGTTTGAGTGATTGCTCAGTAACGGTTGGTAATTACATGATTTTAGTAATTTTGGAGTTCCTATTTCAACATGATATTCCATTTAGAACTAAGACGTGGGACAGCATACCAAATGACTTTCCTAAGCAAATGCTTTGTATCAAAAACAAGCGTTGCGTGATATGTGGCAAGCCTGCTGATATTGCCCATTACAACACTGTTGGAATGGGAAGAAATCGAAACAAAATTAATCATGTTGGAATGTACATTATGACGTTATGCCGTATACATCACGACGAACAACATCACTACATGCGATACGAAAAAGTAAAAGACTTTTTTGAAAAGTATCACATTAAGCCAATCAAAGTTACAAAAGAGGTTGCAAAAGAATTGCATTTAGGAGTGATAAGCGATGAACGGAGTTAATAAGAAAGCTCTTGGAAACAAGATACGCACATTAAGAATTGAAAATCATTGGACTATGGAAAATGTAGCTACTTTTATTGGTGCAGGCAGTAAATCAACCGTTAATAGTTGGGAAAGAGGACAGGCAGTTCCTAGCGATAAAAATTTAGAAAAATT
>DWVG01000018.1 GCA_019120355.1 Candidatus Ligilactobacillus faecavium | reverse complement strand
GACTTCGCAAATGTTATTGCATTCATTTTCATGAATTGCCCTGCACATTTGTGTGTCGAAACATTGTTCAGTTTTCAAAGATCTACAACTTTTGTCAAAAGACAACTATTAAATAGTACCATTTAATAAATGTGATGTCAACAACTAATTCTAAAAATTAATTATTGAAAAGTCATCTGTCTAATGACGACTTTTATATTCTATCAACCTTACGTCTTAAGGTCAAGATGTTTATTCAAATAAATTTAAATTTGTTTGAATAAAAAAGTATCTCTGAATAATCAAAATCCAGAGATACTTTTAAAGTCTATTTATTCGCTTTAATTATTCGTTTAATGTTTCGCTTTAATACTTGGAAGAAAGTTAATGAACGAACAATGTTATTTGAATCAATATAATTTCGACAAGCACGTAATACCTTTTTTGGTTCTTTTGATGAAAAAATGTACATTTTTCCTTCTTTGGTTTGAATCGCAAAACGCGGAATATACTTCCCCTTGAAATATAATGAAGCAATAATTTTATTAACTTCATCCCACGGAATCTGCAAATAATGATTTACATTATCCCCATAAAACTCAAACGCTTTGTTCCCAACCATAATCTGACCATACGTTCCAGTTCCATGGTGATAAACCGCTTTTTCAACAATATCTGCTTTCGAATTTAATGATTCAACCATTCATCTTTCCTCTATTCCAAAGTAATTATTAAAGTAAACCAACGACGTGGCCTAAAATACCAACGATGAAGATTCCGATAATGATCCAAATTGGTGAAACCTTCTTCTTAAGTAACCACATGCAAAGGAATGTTAAAAGTAATCCAGCTAATCCTGGAATTAATTGATCAAGAACATTTTGCATTGTTGTGATCTTAACGGATGATAAAGCTTGACCTTGACCATTGTTATAAAGTTCAAGTGCTTTTTGGATCCCTTCATGGCCTGAAGGAAGTGAGTGCCAGTCAATGTAAGCACCTTTTTGTAATTGAACCTTTGAAACAATCGGTTTGAAATCAATCTTAACCCACCGTTGGATCAATGAACCAAGGACAAACATTCCAAGCATTGAAGCCCCACGAGTTACGTCTTGCATCATTGTTCCTGATAAGTCGTCTGTAATTGCCGAACCGGCCTTGTAGCCAAATTCTTGAGTGTACCATTGGAAGCCCCAACGGAACAGGTTCCAAACAACGAAGAACATAATCGGTCCTAAAATGTTCCCGCTCATCGCAAGTGAAGCACATAAAGCACCTAAGATCGGACGAACCGTGAACCAAAAGACTGGGTCACCAACACCAGCCAACGGGCCCATCATTCCGACCTTAACCCCGTTGATTGCTTCGTCATCAACATCGCCACCATTAGCGCGTTCTTCTTCAAGGGCTAACGTAACCCCAATAATTGGTGAAGCCATAAATGGGGTCGTGTTAAAGAATTCCATGTGGCGCTTTAAAGCTGCTTGGCGATCTTCATCTGTCTTATATAATTTCTTGATTGCAGGAATCATTGAAAATGCATAACCGCCGTTTTGCATCCGTTCATAGTTCCATGATCCTTGTAAGAATTGTGAACGAGCTGCAACTTTGAAACGTGTTTTCTTATCAATTTTAATTCGATTTTCTTTTTCAGTCATTCTTTTCACGCTCCTTCATTTTAGTAGTCATCTAGAATATCGCCTAACGGATCGCCGGTATTGCTGTCGCCACCGCCGTTACCGCCATTGCCACCTTTTTTATCAAGGTTCAAGTACATCAATGTAATTGCAACAGCTAAAGCACCGATTGCTAACAATGTTAATTTTGTTAAAGCAGCGATTACAAAACCAACAATGAAGAATGGCCATGTTTCCTTAGTAGCCATCATGTTGATAACCATTGCGTAACCAACGGCAACAACCATGCCACCACCGATCGTCATTCCGGCTGATAACCATGAAGGAATTGCATTTAACATGTGTTGAACTGTGTGAGTTGGGATAATAAGTAATAATCCGCAAGGAATAGCAACACGTAAACCTTGTAAAATAATTGCAACTGTTTGCCACATGTTCATCTTCTTAAAGCTAACTTCTTCAGCAGCCTTATCCATTGCGTGGGTAATCCCAACACAGATTGTCCGCACGATCATGTTCATAACTAATCCGGCAACGGCAAATGGAACAGCCATGGCAACAGCAGTTCCAACCCCTTTAACACCTAAGTTACCCATTGCTAAAACAATTGCTGATGCAGTTGAAGCAAAGGCAATATCTGGAGCAACGGCCGCACCGATGTTAGCCCATCCTAAAACGATCATTTGTAATGTCCCACCAAGAATAATTCCGGCGGTCAAGTTTCCTGTTACTAAACCGATCAATGTACAAGTAACAAGCGGTTGATAAAATTCAAATTCATCTAAAATACCATCCATCCCGGCAAAGAATGCAATGATAATTACTAAAATTGCTTGAATGATAGACATTTGTCTTCCTCCTTACTATTTCTTTTTGGCTAATTCTTCACGAGCCTTATTAACAAGATCCATCATGTTTTCTGGTGAATCATTTGGAACTTTTCGAACGTCAAACTTGATTCCCATTTCATCCAACTTGTCGTATGTTTCAACATCCTTTTCGTTTAATGAAAGAACCTTGTTTACGGCAACCTTACCTTCAGAGTGAGCCATTGAACCAATGTTCAGCGTCTTAATGTCAACGCCGCCTTCAATTGCTTTCAAGGCATCCTCTGGGTTTTCAAAGAGGACCAATGCCTTCGTTGCTCCAAACCGCGGATCTTTTGAAACTTCGATCATTTTCTTAATTGGAACAACGTTTGCCCGGACACCAGGAGGAGCAGCCTGAATAATCATGTTCTTCCGTAACTTGTCTTTCGAAACGTTGTCTGAAACAACAATGATCCGGTCTGGACGAACTGATTTTGTCCAAGCAGTAGCAACCTGGCCGTGAAGTAACCGTGAGTCGATCCGAACTAAACCGTATTTGATGTGACCGTCGCCTAAAACCGTTCCTTCAGGGATTGCACCGGTTGGTTGCTTACTTTCAGCAGCTTTTGGTGCTTCCTTCTTTGGAACAAGCCCTTCAGGCAAGGTCTTGATTCCGTCCTTGGCAGAACCAACGATTTGTTTGGCGATTTCACGGGCCGTAATTCCATCTTGCAACCGGGCACCATATGCTTCGATCAACATTGGTAAGTTTAGTCCGGTAACAATTGCCCATGTATCTTTGTGTTCAGCAAACAAATTGCTTGCTTGGTTGAATGGAGTACCACTCCAAAGGTCAATTAAGAATAATACTTGTTCTGGATCATCAAATGAAGCAATGGCGTCTTCCATCTTTTTACGAATATCATCCGGACCTTCACTTGGTTTCAAGATACATGCCTTAACATTTTCTTGTTTACCGAAGATCATTTCGCCAGATTGATAAATTCCTTCAGCGAATCCGCCATGGCTAGCAAGGATAATTCCTACCATAATGTTTTCCTCCTTTGGTGTATTCTTAATTCGCAAAACCTACTCGGTAATCAAATGCTTATCAATCAAAATCTGCCAGAGATCTTTCGGACTATCGCTTGATACTTTCCGAATCTCAAGCTGAATTCCATGCTGATGAAGAAGTTGAAAAACCTGAATGTCTCGTTGACTAACAGCGACAGTATCGCTGATCATCTTTTTGGAATTGTCAAAGCTCAAAGAACCGATATTGATTCTTGAAACTTCAATTCCGCCAAGGATTAATCGCAAAGCATCCTGGGGAGATTCAACCAGTAATAAAACTTTTTCCCCATCAAAACGTGAGTCCTGATTAATCCGAATCACCTTCTGAATCGGAACGATATGGGTTCGCAGTCCAGGCGGTGAAGCCTGCTTAATCAGCGTTTTTCGAATCGCATCCTGAGCCACGCTATCAGACGCAACGATGATTCTGTCAATTTTCAGAACCCGTGCCCAATTCGTTGCAACCTGACCATGCAGCAACCGGCTATCAATTCGAAGCAATTGAACTTGAAGCATAAGGATCACACTTTCGTTATTGGAAACTGGCTTAATAATGAGTAAAATAATTGCTAATAATCAGCCATTCACCAAATTGTTTTGCCTTACACTAAACAATAAGCAAAAAGCGTGCCAACTTTGTGTATCTCTTGAAAACGCTTTTATATCAACGATAAAAAATGCTTGATACACTTTTAATTGTGTATCAAGCAATTCACTAATCATTATTGTTTTTGTGTATCAATCAATTTGACAACATAATACACTTCTTCTTCAGGCAAAGTAATATTCAAACTTTCCGCCAGCATTTGGTTAGCCTTGACTACCATTGGATAAACCGGATCATTCTGAACCGCTGCAAGTTGGATATCCTGTTGAACCGTCAATTCACTTTGGGTCAAAATCCGTTCAATCACCCCGGCGAGATGCATGCTTAAATTAACCTTTAATGAATTTTTCAGTTTCACTGGGCCTTTTTCAACTACCTTACAGTATTCCCACAGAACCGCGGTAACTTTTTCCGGATTAAGAAAAATAAAATACTGTCCCAAATAATGCTGAATTCTTTCCTTTGCCATTTCCTCCGAAGTTTCTAATTGGTTTTCAGCTTCAATGTTATTCGTAAAATTCTCAATTGCGGTAATAAACTGTTCGCCGCCGCCTTGAAGCAGTTTTTCAAGCGAAACAAACGGAACGCTAAGGTGTGGCCGGGCAATTCCCGTAACCGCCACAATCCGGTAGTCCTTTTGGATCTTCGTAATCTGCTGCTCCATATCAACAACGGAAATCGGCAAGACAACAATATCATCAATCAAATGATCCACTAAAATACTATCCAGCATCTTTTTGATCTTGACTGCCGTCCCCTGACCAGTTGAACAAATTGCTAAAATGGCCTTCGGTTGTTGGTCAGTCATCACATCGGTCTGCTTTGGTAAATGCTGAACTTCAGTCTTTTCCCGTTCCGTTGTCCGTGAATACCCACTGAATTCTGAAATTTCCCGATAAACATTTTCCAAGTCACTATCGATCAGCGACGTTTTTCGGGCCGTTTCCAAAACCAACGCCGTCGTTACCATATCAACAGATTTAACTTTGATCCCGGTATGCTCGCTGATTTTTTCGTCAAAGGTACTCAGCGACCCCATATCAACCAGCAAAATCACACCATTTCCCGAATCCACCTGGCGAACCTTCTCTTCGATTTCCTTTAACGCTTCTTGCGGGCTCATATCAAGCGACATATCAAACGCCGTTAAGTTATCCGGATTCAGTAACTGGTCAACAACCTGAACCATTGAAGAAGCCGTGCTGTTTCCATGAGCGGCAACCACGATCCCGACTTTCCCGTTTTGCTTTTCAGCCTGAAGGGAGATCAGTAAAACTGCTAAATAGTACAGCTCCGAATCTGGAACTGGTAAATGATAGTGATTCTCAATTTCATCCTTGACAAGCTTGGCATATTCAAATTCTTGCGGATAGTCCTGAACCATCGAAATCATATTCGGGGCAACTTTCCGCAATGGCTTTCCTGATTCGACCCGCTTGATAAATGAACTGATATGCAGACTCATTGCATAAAGGAAATTCGTCGAAATCTGATAACCGGCATCCTTTAAAATCTGCTTTAACCGATTCGTCAAATCGACAACATCCTGATCCACGATTTCATACAGGTCATCTTGATCCCGCTCCAAATGCTTATCAGAATAGAACCCTTTAAGGTGAACATTGATGTCCGTCATAATGAAATTATTGATTGCCTCTTGGTCAAGCCCCTCTTTACTCAACAATGCTGCTTTATCGCCAATGATTTCGTACAGATTATATGGTAATTCATAGTTATCTTCATCATTGATCAACGCAGTCGAATCATCCGGCGCAACCGCCATTTGCGGATCCATCATTTTGGCCAAGTCGCCAAATTGTTCCCGATCATTTGCCAGGCGCGAAAGACCATCTTTAATATTTGGCGGAAGCTGCTCAAAGTGCAGGTAAATGGCATCCTTTTCCTGAATATTATTCAAGAATCCTTGCGCACATACTAATTGAACATTTGATTTTAATTGACCAACATTCCCATAAGTTACACTGCCAATTAATGACCGGGCAACGTCTTCATCAAAGTAAATTTTCTTATGGATTCGGTTGGCTTCGATCAACAACATTTGTTTCAACAAACCAAACCGTTCCCGCATCGTCCGGGAATTAAAGCTCGGCATTTGAACAACGATTGGGATCCGGCGCACAAACGTCGCGAGCAATGAACTTTCAGGATCCTCCGTCGTTGCACAGATCAATCGTAAATTAGCATGGTGCGCTTTGTCTGTTTCCCCTAACCGTGAATATGTTCCATGATCCATTAGATAAAAAATCATTTCTTGACCTTCTGGCGGCAGCCGGTGAACTTCATCTAAGAATAAAATTCCGCCATCGGCCTTTTGGATCAATCCTTCTTGATCCTCATTTGCCCCGGTAAATGCTCCCTTAACATACCCAAACAAATGTGACATTAAAAGTTGCGGGTTGTGCGCATAATCCGCACAGTTAAACGTTGTTAAATGCGGATTGCTAATTACTCCTTGGTTGCATGCAAATTGATTCATCGCATTTGCAAAATACGTTTTTCCAGATCCAGTCGGGCCTGTAATTAACACATTCAAACCATGCGGTGGATATAAAATGGCCGCCTTGGCCTGCTCAATTTGGTTTTTAAGGCTGCTCGTTCTTCCAATTAAATGGTCAAAAATATCATCTTGATGAATTTGGGGTTCCTGATTTTCGGTTTCAATTGGCTGGTTCTTTGCTTTCTTTTTACTTGAAATCGGAGCAGCTGCCGGCTGGGCTTGATCAGCAAAAAAATATTTGACCGGCCGGGTCGCCGTTTTGGCTAACTTTCCTTCCTTTACCAAAACGTTCAGCTCTTTGCTGGCGTTTGTTCGAACCAAATTTAGATCCATTGCGACTTTTGAAGTTGTTACTCCCTGAGGGGCATTTGGCAAAATATTTTTCAAATACTCCCAAACCTTTTCTTTGCGTTTCAAAATTTTACCTCCTCAATGGCTCCCTTTTGTGTATTAAATTCATCATTTCTTGCTATGATAGCGTTTACCATTTTAGTGTATCATCTTCATTATTAAAATTAAAGAACCGTTTTCATCTTTGTGTATCAAGCATTTGCCTTTTCGCACCTCACTATTAAATGGTAAAATTAATTTAACAAAATCGATCTTAAAGGGGATTTAACAATGACCGAAACGGCAGTCACAATTACGCGCAAAGATAAACGCACCCGGCTTCTTCATATTATCCGGATCATGCGCAACTACAATATGCTTCACAACTTCGTCCATCAGACCCATCCGGCTGAATTTCGCGAAGCGCTTGAAGAGCTTGGACCAACCTTTATCAAAGCTGGACAATTGCTTTCAACGCGGCCAGACCTAATTTCGCCGGAATATATTCAAGAACTCCGGAAACTTCAAGATAACGTTCAAGTTGATAGCTTTCAAACGGTGGCTGCAACCTTTAAAAAGCAAACTGGGAAATCCATTGCCGATACATTTGCTTCCTTCGATAAAAAGCCGTTTGCTTCCGCATCGATCGGTCAAACCCACCATGCAACCCTTAAAGATGGAACCGAAGTGGTAGTAAAAGTCCAGCATCCGGCCGTTGAAGAACTTGTCCGAACAGATCTTGCTCTTTTCCGCAAGGCCCTTTCGATTTTAAAATTCGTCCCCGATATTGAAGTCATTGACGTTCATGAAACCCTTGATGAAATTCGAACGGCATTACTAAATGAGATCAATACTCAAGTCGAAATTCAAAATGGCATTGAATTTTATAAATTGAATAATGATGACGGCATCATCCGGGTTCCGAAAGTCTATCAACAATATTCAACTTCAAAAATTCTGGTCAACGAAGCCATGCCAGGTAAAAGCATTAAATATCTTATTCAACAAACAGCTGAACCTGAAACCCAGGCTGCCGAAGAACTTGCAACAACGAAAAAATACGTCGCAAAAACGCTTGTCCAAAACTTTATCAAGCAGGTTTTTGTTGACAATTTCTTTCATGCGGATCCGCATCCCGGAAACATTCTTTTTCATCGTTTAAGTTACAGTGAAGAAGTTAATGAAAAACAAACCTTTAAACCACAGCACCACTATGCTAAGAAAGTCGGTAAAAATGAAATCAAGGTTGAAACTGGCGAATCCCTTCCGCCATATCGGCTGACTTACCTTGATTTTGGAATGATGGGGCGTTTAACTCCGTCTTTAGTTGACGGAATTGCCAACATTATTTTGGCCCTGAATACTAAAAACTCGCGTAAAATCGGCGAGGCAGTTTTAAACGTCTGCAACCGGGTGGGCAACGTTGATGAAGAAAATTTTTACGAAGACTTAGGAAATTTCATTACCCCGTATTTGAAAATGGGCGTGGGTGAAATTGATTTTGCAACAACTTTATACCAAATCATCACTTTGTGCCATCAAAATAATCTTCAAATGAAACCGGAAGTCACTCTTTTATTCAAGGCCTTTGGAACCCTTGAAGGAATCGTTGCTCAGCTTGATCCTGAATTATCGATCATGGATATTGCCCGGCCGTTTGGGATCAAATATTTAAAACAAAAATTCAATCTTAAAAACTCCATTGAAGACCTTGCATGGCAAACTTTGCAAACGGCCCAAGAACTTCCAGCCGTTCCGCAAAAACTGAATCAACTGCTTGACATTATGAATGCTAATCAAGCCCGGTTGACGCTTAAACTTAAAGATCAAAATAAAATTCTTTACCGGTTGGATCAAATCGTTAACCGCATTATGGTGACAATTATTCTTGCGGCCGTCATCCTTGGCTCATCCATGCTTGTTCAAGGAAGTCACGAAAATACTCCCGTCTATAACCTTGGAGTGACGGGATTTATCGTCGCGCTGATCGTCATTATTTTAATGACCCTTGGTGGAATTCACCGCCATTTAAAGGATAAGAAAAAGTTGAAATAAAATAAATTGCGCCAAGCTGATTAATTGTATTCGCTTACGCACCGCGGTATGATGAAGATGTAAGGAATATAAGAAAGGATGTAATCATATGAGTAATGATTTAATGAATCGGTTTAATCGGTTAGCAAACAGTGATGATTTCTTCAATAATTTCAGCCGTTCATTCTTTAACAGCTGGAATAATGAAATGAAATCATTAAAGAGTGATATTAAGGAAACAGATAAGGAATACATCGTTAAGATCGATATGCCAGGAGTCGACAAGAAAGATATCGCATTGAACTTTAAAGATGATGTTTTGACGGTTGATGCCAAGCGTGATTCGTTCAGCGATGAAAGTGATCCAAAAGGCAATATTCTTACCAGCGAACGCGACTACGGAACTTACAGCCGTTCATATCGTTTGCCACAAGTTGACGGCAAAGCAATTTCCGCAAAATACGAAGACGGTGTTTTGACAGTCACATTACCAAAGACCAAGGAAGAAATTGACAAGAATCACAACATTCAAATCGACTAGTTGGTTTGAAAATTCTCTAAGTTAGAATTAATCTACTAAATAAGAAGACTGGATTAAAATCCGGTCTTTTTATTTTTATCCATTTTTGTTGACAAGCAACATAATTAAAAATATAATAAGTTGCGTCAAATGTGATTTGATAACGTGAACATTCTTCCATTTTGAAGAACGTTTCACTTATTAAAAATCAGGACTATAATAACTTAGTCAAATTCATTATAGAAAGTGGGTAAAAGATGGCTGCAAAACAAGAGAAGCAAACAAGTTGGCTTGTTTTAATTGCAATCGGCATGGGGGTCCTAATGGCGATGCTCGATGTTACAATTGTCAACGTTGCGCTTCCGACAATTCAACACGAATTTCATACCAGTTACGTTTCAACGCAATGGATCGTAAATGCTTATACTGCAACGTATGCCATTTCGATTCTTTTGATCAGTAAACTCGGCGATATGTATGGCAAGAAACTTTTCTTTCTTCTTTCGATGGGCGTCTTTACCGCCGGATCATTATTATGCGCAATTGCCCCGAATAGTTTATTCTTAAATATTTCCCGGGGAATCGAAGGTGTCGGCGGTGCCGGAATCTTAGGGTTATCGATGGCGCTGATCGGTGATAACTATGAAGGAAAACAACGGGCATTTATCCTTGGAATCTGGGGAAGTATCGTTGGTTTCGGAACATCGATCGGACCGCTTGTCGGCGGCTTGCTCGTTCAATACATCAACTGGCGTTCGATTTTCCTGATCAACGTTCCGATTGGAATCATTGCCATTGGAATCGGCATCAAGTTCATTACCGAAAAGCACCATGAAGTTGACCGCCACCTTGATCTACTAGGAATGGTCTTAAGTACCGCAATGGTCTTTTGCTTAGTTCTTGGATTATTAAATAAGGAAAATAACATTACCACAAGTTGGATGACACCGAATATTATCGGATGGATCATCGCCGGAATCATTTTACTGATTGTCTTTATCTTGTGGGAAAAACATGTTCCGCATCCAATGATGAACCTTGAACTTTTCAAAAACCCTTCATTCGTTGGATCATGCATTGCTGGGTTCACGATTGCGATTGGGTTATTCTCATTCTTCACATACTTAACGATCTTGATGCAAGATTACATGGGATACTCACCGCTTGAAGTTGGTCTTCAACGATTGATCATCAGTGCGTTCCCGCTCGTTTTGGGAGCATTTGTCGGTTATGCGGTCGGTCAGATCGGAAGCCGCTTATTTGCCAGCGGATCACTATTAATTGAAGCCGTCGGGGTTCTTACAATGAACTTAATGCTCGGCTACCATCTTAAATGGACATTCTTAATTCCCGCATTCATCTTTATGGGATTAGGAAATGCTGGAATCAACCCTGCAATTTCAAACGCTGCCCTTCTCGGCGTCAAGCCGCAAAATATGGGAATGGCATCCGGAATCAATAATGTTTGCCGGCAGTTCGGAAATTGCCTTGGTGTCGTTATTCTTGGCTTGGTAGTCGGTGACGGTTATCAACGCAGTTTAACTGCTCACCTTGGAAACACTGAGGCTGCCCGAATCATCATTAAAGCCGGTCCGTTTTCAGGAATGACGATGGCTCAAAAATTCCATCAAATTCCCCATATCACGACCATCATTAGACATGCATATTATAACGGGATTCACGAACTGCTCTGGTTAACGTTTGGAATCTTCATTATTTCAGGAATTTTATGCTGGTTCTTAATTAAAAACGCCCCCAAAAAAGATATTAATTCGAAAAATTAACAAAAAAGCTGTGCCGTAATGGCACAGTTTTTTATCACTTCTTCATTGGCCGATAAAGATAAAGTCTATGTGAAGTTTCGCCTAAGTTATCGTTTGATTAGCTTGTACCACCTATTAAAAATCAGTCTAAATTTCATTTAAGCCGATCAGTTGATTGCTTATCATTTTGAAAACTTTCCATTATCATTGTTAACTTAAATTAAATTCATCGTTAACAATCATATTAAATGTAACTTAATTTTGAATTTCAAAATATATCGCTAATTAAATTAGAAATATATGCTTAAAATTCTATATTATCAATCACAATTTAATCCATTTATCAAATTATTATTTAATTATCAAAGTAAAAAAATAAACTATGACTTTCTCACAGTTTAAAAAAAGATTAATTTAATGGTTGACAAACATTACCGAATCCGATACACTCATTGCGTGGAAATCTACTAACCCTTTTTTCCACAACATTTACACACGACCAAAAGCAAACCCTCTTTTGGTCCCATATAGTTATCTTACTCACTGAGACGCTTACCAGCTTCCACATTTTTAACGGTAAGCGTCTTCTTCGGGCAAGCACTTAATTTTACGGTTTAACGTATGCAAATCCTTCATTTTCCTTTTCAGCAACTTCAATCAGTCCGGCAGGAACGACCCGAACAAATGAAAATAAATCTTCAGGTGCAATCTTAAACCGGTTCAACGAATTATTGCAGCCGGCAATCACAAAACCCGCATCCGTTGCCATCTTCAACGTTTCTTTCAATGCACGGTTATCGTCATTATCAACCAATTGCTGAATTGCTTCCCCGGTAACCACCACTTCAATATCTAAATCTGGACGCAAATTTTGCTTTGCGTTGGCTAAATTCGTTAAATTTCCTTGAACTGCACTCCACCGTTCAGTTTGATCAATGTGAAGTAAAATCTTCATAACCGAATCCTTCTTTCTAAATTATCCCTGCATAGTGGAACGTATTAAACAGCGTTACCCCAACTAATGCACATAATAAAACGTTATAAATCTGATTAAGAACCTTGCATGACGCATGGCGATTGATCCATGTTCCTCCCCAACCGCCGACAACCGCCGCAATTATGACCACCACAGCAACCATAAAACTAATCACCGGCTTAACTGGACTGACCGCAATTGTGACCATCTTAGTTAATTGGGAGAAAAAGATAATTCCTACCGAATAAACGGCCGCTTCACGCAAACTGAATGAAAACAGCAGCATCGTCAACGCCACGTTGATCGGGCCGCCACCAATTCCCAGAAAAACTGAAAAAGTTCCTAATCCAATCCCAACGATTAAAATTACAAGAATGTTTTTCACATGGAAGCTGACCAGCCGTTTTTTGATAAAGTTATAAATCAAAACTGAAACCAGCATGACAAAAAGCATTGCCGATTGCAAAACCTTTACGTGGGCTGCCGGCATGACCGTAACGGTTAACCGTAGCAATCTTTGACCAATGAACCCGCCAATTACTGAACCAATCGAAATCGTCAGTAGTGACTTAACATTAAATTTAAACCGTTGGCGTAACTGTTTTCCAAGCGCTACGATCGCCATGGTAAAGACTGCCAATGACGAATAAAAATTGATTGTCGCAGTCGGTGCGTTGCTGACAATATCAAACAGCGGTTTAATTACCACTCCGCCGCCTAAGCCAGTCGATGATCCTGAAGCAGTTGCCACCAGAACCACTAACGCGTAAATCAATAAATCTCCCATTTGAAATCCTTCTTTCATTATCAGTATACTTTTTCAAATTTGGTTCTTCCTAATAATCTGCTTGACCTTATGTAAAAAAATTTATTCTTCATTTTACTAATTTCCATTTTCCAAAAAGTGTATAATTAAGCTACATGGAAATCCATGAATTATAACTATTTTGGAGGATTTACTTATGGCAAAAATTTTTGCATACAGTATTCGGAAAGATGAAGCTCCTTACGTTGAAGAATGGAAAAAGGCTCATCCCGATGTTGAAGTTGAATACACTGACGCCTTATTGACCCCCGAAAATGCTAACCTTGCAAAGGGCGCGGATGGGGTTGTTACTTACCAGCAATTACCATACAAGGCTGATACCGTTGAAGCTTTACACGAAGCAGGAATCAGCAAATGGTCACTCCGGAACATCGGAATTGATAATATTGATTTGAAAAAAGCAAAAGAATTAGGATTTACGTTAACAAACGTTCCGGTATATTCACCAAACGCCATTGCTGAACACGCCATTGTTCAAGCTGCGCGGATCTTACGACAAGACAAGCGGATGGATGACAAGATGGCCCGCGGCGACATGCGGTGGGCTCCAACCATTGGCCGGGAAGTCCGGGATCAAACATTCGGGATCATCGGAACCGGTCACATCGGGCGCGTATTTATGAACTTAGTCGAAGCTTTCGGTGCAAAGATCGTTGCGTATGACAAGTTCCACAACGATGAAGTCGAAAAGAAGGGCTACTACGTTGACTCATTAGATGAATTATATGCCCAAGCAGACGTCATTTCATTGCACGTTCCATCTCTTCCAGAAAACATTCACATGATCAACGACGAATCAATCGCTAAAATGAAAGATGATGTTGTAATCATGAACGTTTCACGGGGTGACTTGATCGATACCGACGCACTTCTTCGCGGATTAGACAGCGGCAAGGTCTTCGGGGCTGTCCTTGATACTTATGAAGATGAAGTTGGAATTTTCAACGCTAACTGGGACCGGAAAGGTGTTCCGGATGCTCGCTTAGATGACTTGATCCACCGGGACAATGTTTTAGTAACTCCGCACACTGCCTTCTACACAACTCACGCTGTTCGTGAAATGGTTATGCAAGCATTTGATAACAATTTATTGATGATTCAAGGCAAAGAACCAAATACACCGGTTAAATTATAAGATCGATAATGAAAAAGGCTGCGATTTTGAAGTCGCAGCCTTTTTATTATGCCTTTATATCTAAATCATATTTTAAGATTATCTGTTTTAAATACTGTTTTAAATTTTGATGATAGTCTTTGGCATTCAAAATCGATAACACTTCAAATGCCTGCTCAACCTTCGTCAATCCAGCCGGAATTTTTTGATTGATCAGATCCAAAATCCCGGTAAAATAAAGGCGCAATGTTTTTTCAAACAGCATGTCTTCATTTAACTGATAATTATTGATCAATCCCATCATAATTCGGATATCGCGGTAACTTTGATTTTCAATAAAGACCATCAACATATTGATCAACACCCGAAAACTTTCACTTCCATAAACTCTCAAATTTTGATATTTTTCAAGATTATGAATCACTTTTTCCCGAAATGCGCGAATTTGATCAAGTGAAAAAGCAAACATCGCGTTATTAAACATCATCAATTCATAATGAGTCCAAGTTTCACATTTAATCAAATAGTTTGCAACTTTTTGGCGCACGTTTTCATCAAGTTGAACGCCCTTCATCTTGTCAATCGTCAACTGGGTTATCCATGCCAAATGTTGGTATTTCTCATCATTTTCATAAATTGCACTGTAATTCAACACCCGTTGCAAAAGAGCATCTAACTGTTCAAGGTCATTTTGTGCAATTGCCTTTTGCAGGTCCATCACAAATTGTTGTTCATAGTCCGTTTCAAATCCGTTCGCAATATATTTAAATTCCGTGTAGCTTACATGTAGTTTAGCAAGAAGCTTCATAAAATTATCAACTGATGTTCGTGTCCGATTCATCACAAAATTTCCATAAGCCGTCCGGCTGCAAATCCCAGAGATTAATTTGCCAATCGGCACGCCCTTTGCAATTCTGATATTCGAAACGATTTTGCCATAATTTTCTTCCAAAAAACATCCTCCCTATGCACACAAAAGTGTGAAAATTCACTTTTATGTGTGAATTTTTCCTTTCGCTAACCCTCAACCCTTAAATTAAGGTTAAGGGAGAAATCCATAAAAAGGAAGTGATTTCGAATGTTATTTTTACTATTCTTCCTTTAATCAATTTTAAGGAGGGAATCCTATGAAAAAAATTAAACTATTCAATTTATTCTCAACATCACTTATTTGCTCATCGTTATTGATGACCGCTCCAGTTTCAGCGACTGAAGCTCACAGCGGACACCTTTCACCAAATTCGCAAATGCCAATTGAAAAGAAAGAATCGGTCATTCCGAATACAACGACCAGTTTTGTTTTGACGAAAAATAATCAAAAACAAACGGTCGACGATACGGTGAAATACATTGAAAACCAAGGAATCAAGGTTAAATCCGTTGTTCCTGAAATTGGCTGGATCGAAACTGATCGGACAAATCAACATCAAGAAAAGAAAATTGAAAAAGATACCCATGCTGATGTGCAAACGCCTGATAATCAAGCAAACAACTCGTATACCCCGACGGCCATTCCATCGCGATCAACCTTTAACAGTCCAGTAAATAAGTATTTCTGGAACCGGCAATGGAACATGCACATGATGACCCAAAATCCTGATAATTATGTCAATGATACTCAATCCCATGTTAAAATTGGAATCATTGACAGTGGCATTACTGATGAATACCGTCATCAGTTAGGTTCCCGAATCAGATATGCCGAAAATTTCGTTCCGCGCGGCGGATTCAATTATCAGGATTATGATGAATCCGGTAATCCGAGTGATACCAATGATCGAATCGGTCATGGAACATCTGTTACCAGTTTGATCGTCGGGACCGATAAGATGGTCGGCGTGAACTCCAATGCAACAATTGACGAATACCGGGTCTTCTCCCAGAAAGGCTGCAGCTCATCATGGGTCTTAAAGGCACTAATCAAAGCTGTTAACAATGGTGACGATGTAATCAATTTAAGTTTAGGACGCTACGGTCTTTTAACAGGCGGTTACCTGAATGGCCGGGCCAATAACGATATGCCTGAATACCAAGCATGGACCCGGGCTGTTCAATATGCTAAGCAACATGGGAGTACCGTCGTAGTCGCTGCGGGAAATGAAAGTATTAATTTAAACGATCCGCAAGCAATGACGGATTACATTAATAAAAATAATTCAAAATTACATGCTGTCGGCCAAGGAGTCAGTTTGCCAGCAAGCATCCCGGGAATTATCCAAGTAGCTGCCACTGGTAATCAAGGTGAACGGGCTGAATATTCATGCTACTCAAAAGATTCGGTATATGCACCCGGCGGCGATTCCAACCGAACAGGAATCCATAATCCAAATCAAGCCTTTATTCCAACAGATTGGTTATTAACATATGGCGGTCATGGAACCCAATATAACTTTGGAATCGGAACTTCTTTCGCGGCTCCTGAAGTAACCGGAATGATTGCCCATGAAATTTCAAAGAATAATTTATATGGTCAATCGGCCGCAGTGATCACGAAGCTACGCCAATCATTGGAAACCAACAATCACGGATTGCCGTGCGTGATCTTAGATAAGCTGATCAATGATGAGCATGCGCCGGCAACCAATGATAGCAGTCGGCATTCATCAAGTTCAAGCAGCAGTTCATCGTTGTCATCATCAAGCTCACGGTCTTCAGATAACTTTGCCCAGCAAGAACAACAAGAAGAACAGCACGATTGGTGGCAACAATTCCAACAACAAATGGTTTAGATAAGAATATTAAGCATATTAAATTTTATGGTCATTCATTAGCTTCTGCTGATTATTCATACTTTCAATCTATTTTTGATTTTTATGATATTTATAATAGTGATATTGATTTAACTTTTTATTATTCAGATTTTGATGGCAATCAAAAACATATAATGATTAACAGAGTTGTCAATTTAATCAAAATTTATGGGAAAACATTGAATAATAAAGATCATGGAAAAAACTTACTACACAAACTAAAATTAGAAAATAGATTATTAATAAAAGAATCAAAAGATTAATTTGTACATTATAAAAAGGAAGAAATATTTAATATTTCTTCCTTTTAAAAACTAATCTTTACTTTTTTTATATACATAAAACTTCCAATAGCCAACAAAAATAATCCTAATAATATTGCTATACTGTCTTTATTTTCTCCTGTTTTAGGTAAACAGCCAGATTTATTTTCTTTATTATTTGAAGATGAAGACTTTGTAGTTTTTGCCACTAATTGATTATTTGAGCTTAATGAACTACTTGATGCTTCTGCACTTGATGAACTCTTTGAGCTTGATTTACTGCTTGATGCTTCCACACTTGATGAGCTCTTTGAGCTTGATTTACTGCTTGATGCTTCCACACTTGATGAACTCTTTGAGCTTGATGAACTACTTGATACTTCACTTGATGAACTCTTTGAACTTGATTTACTGCTTGATGCTTCCACACTTGATGAACTCTTTAAGCTTGATTTACTGCTTGATGCTTTTACACTTGATGAGTTCTTTGATTTTGATAAGCTACTTGATATTTCTTCACTTGATGAACTCTTTAAGCTTGATTTACTGCTTGATGCTTCTGCACTTGATGAACTCTTTGAGCTTGATTTACTGCTTGATGCTTTTACACTTGATGAGTTCTTTGAGTTTGATAAGCTACTTGA
>DWVG01000017.1 GCA_019120355.1 Candidatus Ligilactobacillus faecavium | reverse complement strand
CAAGGCAGTTCAACCAACAAACTTAAAAATTATTATGAAATAAAAGCGAGGAATTAGTTTATGGAAAAGGCGGCAATTTATCACCGCCCGGAAAGCGAAATGGCTTACTTGGCGGGCAAAAACCAGTTTCGAATTCGGCTTCGAACCAAACATGCCGATGTGCACCAGGTCGAAATCATTTACGGCAAACTGGATCGCATTAAACAGCAAAAACTAGCAGCTGACAGTGAAGAAGATATGGAAATCATCCGGCCGAACGTGGAAGCAATGCAGTGTATCTTAAAAACGGATTTGTATGATTACTGGGAAATCACGATTCCAGTCAAGGTTCGGGAACGAACCCAATATCTTTTCCATTTGATTGGTGATCATGATGGCGAACTGCTTTATGATGCAGTCAACGTCCGCCTTTACATGGCGGATTTCTTGGAAAAGGCAACCCCGTTTAACACGCCGTATTATCAAAACATGTTTTTGATGCATTCAAATCCTGAATGGACGAAGCACACGGTGTGGTACCAAATTATGCTCGATCGGTTTGCGGATGGTGACGAAAACAACGAACCGCTTGAAAAAGCGCGGTGGGACCTTGACAAATCGACGGCGACAAACTTTTATGGCGGTGACTTGCAAGGGGTGATCGACCATCTCGATTATCTTGATGAGCTCGGAATCAACGGGATTAAGCTTTCGCCAATTTTTGCATCATATTCGAACCAGAAAAATGATCCGGTTGATTTTTATGATTTAAGTTACATGTTCGGTTCAAAAGAGCTTTTCCGTGAATTTGTGCAAAAGGCACATCAACGTGGAATGCGCGTCATGGTTCAACTACCGCTTGATCGGATGAGTGACATGGCGCTTCAATGGCAAGATGTTCAACGCCTTGGAGCGCAATCACGGTTTGCAAGCTGGTTCAAGGTGCGGCAGTTCCCGGTTCAGATTCCAAATGAAAATGAAGATCCGGACAAGTATTACTTAACGATTGACGGCAACATCCATATGCCGAAATTAAACCTGCAAAGCCCAACGGTTCAGCAATACTTGCTGGAAACTGCCCG
The DNA here is from genome assembly GCA_019120355.1 of Candidatus Ligilactobacillus faecavium. Taxonomy (GTDB): domain Bacteria; phylum Bacillota; class Bacilli; order Lactobacillales; family Lactobacillaceae; genus Ligilactobacillus; species Ligilactobacillus faecavium. The sequence continues at coordinate 56,617 of DWVG01000017.1, read as the reverse complement.
GTATTGGATCGAAACGTTTGATATTGACGGCTGGGAAATTTTGAATGCCGATGAGGTTGATCAGACATTCCTGAATTTAATGACCCAACAAATGCACAGCATCAAAGCTGATTTTGTTGTAATGGGGCAATATCAATATTTACCCAACGGCGATTTGGCCAAGGATTATATTGATAGTGCAAATAACGTTGATTTCTATACGATTATGCATGATTTCTTCATTACCCATCAGTTAAACGTTACGGAAATGATTTCGCGAATCAACGATGCATTAATGAAGAATACCGTTTATACAAATCAAACGCTGATCAACGAGGTTGAAAGTTTTGGAACTCCGCGGCTGATCAGCGAATGTAACGGCGAAGAAGATCTAGCGCGGGCAATCATTGCCTTTACCTTTATGCAAATTGGGATTCCATCATTCATGTATGGAACTGAAGTGGGGGTAACGGGTGAAGATGTGCCAACGAACCTTGCACCGATGAAGTGGAAGGATGAAGATCAGTCTTCATCGATGCTGCAATTCATGAAAAATGCGATTGCAATGCGGCGGGAATACGCTGATTTGCTAAATGACGGGACCCTTGAATGGGGCCAATTAAGCAATAAGTACCGGTACTTTACGTTGACCCGGGAATATGACGGTCAGAAATTGTTCTGTTTGTTTAATTTTGGATATGGTAGCGTGAAGGTTGTTATTCCGCAAAATTCCGAAATTGTTTTGAGCCAGAATTTGATGGAAGATGAAAATAAAATCGCTCAAAATGGCTTTGTGATTTTGAAAGTTTAAACAAAAAAATAGGCTGTGACGAAAGTCACAGCCTATTTTAATAATTAATTTTAATCTTACAACCGAACAGCAAATGATGGTTGGAAGTATTGGGTACTTCCAATTGAAACGCTTTGGCCTGGTTCTGGAGCGGCAATGTATTGGCCATTGCCAATACAGATGGCAACGTGGTATGCAGAGCCCTTGTTACCCCAGAAGTATAAGTCACCTGGTTGTGCTTGACTTACAGGAATTTGAGTACCGCAATTTTCTTGTTGCGTTGTTGTCCGTGGTAAGTTTACGCCAAAGTGACTGTATACGTATTGAACGAAACCTGAGCAGTCAAAACCGCTTGGAGTTGTTCCGCCGTATACGTATGGAACCCCAATCAATGATTCAGCAAATGAAACAACGTTGTTTCCGCTGCCTGTCCGTGTTGTTGAACTTTGTTGAGTTTGTGAGCTTGCTTGGGCAGCTTGATTATTATTGTTGTTTTGTTGTTGATTGTTGTTGCTTTGAGCAACTTGGTGGTTATTGTTATTAGCAGTCTGTGTTTGAGGTGCTGGGACTGCTTGTTGTGAACTGGCTGAGCTTGCTTGAGCTTGTTGTGATGAAGACGAAGCAGCTGCCGGGTTCTTTGTTGGATTATTAACGATGATCTTTTGACCAACTGTCAATGAATTGCCTAAATTTGGATTAGCTTCACGTAACGAAGCAACTGATACACCGTATTCTTGGGCGATCGTGTAAAGGGAATCACCTGTCTTAACCGTAACGGTTATGTGGTTAGCAGCGATGACAGCCTGCTTTGAACTGCTTTGTGAGCTAACTGTTGAAGCCGGAGCAGCAGAACTAACAGATGAGGCAACTGAAGCTTGTGAGTTTGAACTGCTTGTAACTGTTTGTTGTGAAGAACTGCTTGAACTTACTGAAGTTGAAGCAGAACTTGAAACTGGAGCTTGTGAACTTGAAACAGTTGTTGCTGATGAACTTGTAACTGCAGGAGCAACCTTTGAAGTTGCAACTGATGATGGTTGAACTTGGGTTGCAGATGAAGCAACTGGAGCTGCCTTTTGAGTTGATGAAGTAACTGAAACCTTTGCAACTGGTGCTTGTTGTTGAACTGGCTGAGCAACTGTCTTAGCTGGAGCAGGTGTTGCAGCCTTTGCTGGTTGTGCAACAGCTTGACCATCGACATTTAATGTTTGACCAACATAGATCAAGTTTGATGTTAAACCATTTAATTGTTTTAAGTGGTCAACACTTGTATTGAATTTTTGAGCGATTGCCCAAAGAGAATCTCCGGATTGAACAGTATATGTATGTGTGTTGTTCTTCGGAGTTTGTGTGTCCTTATTTGGAATTTGTAAATCTTGGCCAACATAAATCATATTGGTATTTTGATCAATGTGGTTTAGTTGTTCAATTGATTTAATTGAAACTCCAAATTTTTGAGATAAGGCCCACACAGTGTCATTCTTAACAACGTGGTGAACAGAATCAGCATTTGCAGTTGTTGCTGCTGAAGCTAAAAACAATCCAGCGGCACCTACTGTTCCTGCAACGATTTTCTTTGCTGTTTTCTTCAAAAAATTTCACTCCTATAACTATATAGACTTTAAAAATACACCCAAATTATATTTTAAAGGGCTTTCCATAATGCGTCAAATAATTAAAAATATATAAAAAAAGAATCGATTTAACTAAAACGTTGATATAATACGCTTTTGGAGATGTTAATATGATCTTAATAATTTACAGTTCTGTTACATCTTTGCTTTTTTACTATAATAAGGGTGATTAAGGATTTTAGGAGGAGAAAAATGGCAGATCAGTTTCAAGAGATTTTTGAAGAAATCAAAGCAGATCCAATGAATCAAGAATACACGAAACAGGGCATTGATCCGCTATATTATGCTGATGCGAATGCCCAAATCCTAATTGTCGGCCAAGCTCCGGGAAGGGTTGCTCAAGATACCCAAATGGTATGGAATGATAAAAGCGGTGACCGGCTTCGCGATTGGATGGGGATTAACCGCGAAGAATTTTATCATTCAGGTAAAATTGCGGTTCTTCCGATGGACTTTTATTTTCCGGGAAAAGGGAAATCAGGCGACCTGCCACCGCGGAAGGGCTTTGCTGAAAAATGGCATCCGCGGTTGTTAGAAGCCATGCCGAATTTGAAATTAACATTATTAGTTGGAAGTTACGCAACGAAGCATTATTTACACCTTAAAAGTTCAGCTAAACTAACGGATGTTGTTCATAATTATCAAGATTATTTGCCACAATATTTCCCGTTGGTTCACCCTTCACCGCGGAATCAACTATGGATGAGTTGCAATCCGTGGTTTGAAGAAGAGGTCTTGCCGGATCTGAAACATCGAATCGACCAATTATTGAGATAGTTTTTTGAAAGCTCACCGCAAAAGTTAGCTTTTTTCTGAAAAGCGTGTATAATAGTAAGTTATGAATTTACTTACAAATAGTTAGAATGAGGTGAGACTTTGAAAGCAAAAATCCCAGAATGGAAACAAAACTTGCGGGTTCTTTGGTTTGGAAACTTTATTGTTGGAATGGGATTCCAATTGATCATGCCGTTTATGTCCTTATATATTAAGACGTTAGGACATTTTAATCGGATGCAATTGAATCTTTGGAGCGGAATCGTTTTTTCAGCAACTTTTTTAGTTTCATCATGGATGGCCCCGATTTGGGGAAAATTTGCTGATCGGCACGGCCGCAAGAAAGTGATGCTGATTTCGGCTGCCGGCATGGGAGTCATGATGGCTTCGATGGGATTGGTTGCTCATGTATGGCAGTTAGCTCTTTTGCGGTTACTCCAGGGATTCTTTGCCGGATACGTTGCGAACACATCAGCGCTGATTGCTTCTCAAGTTCCAAGCAAGCATAGCGGGAAAGCATTAAGTACCTTGTCGACCGGGACAACGGCCGGAATGCTTCTCGGACCATTATTCGGGGGAGCGATTGCCGGAGCATTCGGTTATCGAGTAACCTTTTTCTTGACTGGGCTGGCATACGCAACGGTATTTACGTTGACCTTGTTTTTTGTTCACGAACGGAACTTCACTCCGGTTTCAAAGGAAAAGACGCTTCCGGCCCGCGAATTGTTCAAATCGCTTGAATATCCGCAAGTCATTATTGGAATGTTTGTTACAACGTTGATCATTCAGGCTGGAAATAATTCGATTTCACCAGTCATTAGTTTATATGTTCAACAATTATTGCATGGCGGCCATAGTGTTGACATGGTTAGTGGAATCATCGCCGCCTTGCCAGGGATTGCAACGTTGTTTGCAGCTCCGTTGTTCGGAACATGGGGTGATAAAATCGGAACGCAGAAGATTTTGCGTGGCGGTTTGATCTTTGCAATGTTAGTCTACATTCCGCAAGCCTTTGTAACAAATGTCTGGCAGTTAGGAATTTTGCGGTTCTTAGTTGGCATTTCAGATGCAGCATTGCTTCCGCAAGTTCAGACATTATTAGCGAAGTATTCGCCAAATGAATACTCAGGCCGGGTATTCAGCTATAATCAATCAGCTCAGTTTATGGGAAATATTTTTGGTCCGTTGATTGGTTCAACGGTTTCAGGAGCATTTGGTTACGGCGGGGTGTTCTTATCAACGGCTTTATTGGTTTTGATCAATATCGGATGGGTTCATCACAGTACAAAAGAAATTGATACAAAGAAAGCATAAAAAATGGTTGGCAATTGCCAACCATTTTTTATTTTGCAATTTGCGTTTTTGATACAGCCTTTAGAATCAAGAAATCAACGATGGCTTGGATCGGCCATGAAATGACTTCCTTGGGAATCCGGGCAGCCAGTAAAGCAGTCAGCGCCATATGATGCGGCGAGGTCATGCTCAAAATATAAATCCAAAGAGTAGTAAAAATAACGTTTGAAATTAAGATTTGAATAAATTCATATAAAAAGATCCGTTGCCAGGTAACCTTCTGGTGATAGAGCAATGCCCCGGCAATAATTCCACTGATGAATGCCGAAAAGGTAAATCCTGGGAAAAAGACTCCCCCGGAACTGAACACGGTATTTGAAATAATATCAACGAGGACGAGAATCACACCGCCAAGCCACGGACCGGTAAGGTAACCGATCAATACCGTTCCGAGAAAACCAATCCCGATTTTAAAAATGGCAGGATCGCCAATTGAAATTTTGTTAAGAACGATCTGAATTGCAACTAACAATGCAGACAAAGTGATGGTCCGAACATCAAGTTTCGGACTTTTCCATGATAATTTTTTCATCAAAAAAAAGCCTCCCAAAATCCACGGGGGAGACACATACACCAGATGAATTTTATGGTGAATGCGGATATAAATCGCCCATTGCGGTTCTGCCAAAGTTCACATTCCGTTCCATTGGCCATTTACGAGATATATCCTACCCCTGTTGTGATTTATTTTAGCACTTTAATAAATTTAATTCCATATAAATTTTGAATATAAAAAAATAATGTTCATTTAATAATGAACACTATTGGGTATTTTTCAAAAATAAATCGAATTATAACAATTAAATATTAATTATGATGATTGCTGATTTTTTGTTTTAAAAGCGCACTACCATAGATCAATGCTTCGATCACCGTGATAAAGAAACTAACGGGCCAGTTTGTTAAATAACTTAAATATAACCCAAGCCAAATTCCGGTAATTGCGAAGATAAAGGTCAGACCAATCATTTTCCATAATGAATGAACGTAGTACTTAGATGCAGATGCTGGAATCGTAAGCAGAACGAAAATCAGCAACGCACCAATAATTTGCGCAGTAATGCTGACGGTCAACGCCAGCATTAAGAGGAAGAGCACCGAGATTAACTTGTTATACCGCTGATTATATTCAGAACCTTGAGCGTCAAAAGAATTGAAGGCTAATTTCCGGAAAGTAAAGAAAATTAGAATCAATAAGAAGATACTCAAACAAACGAGATCACGCAGATTAGCAGCGTCAATGCCGACGATGCTTCCAAATAAAATGCTGGTTGCGTAATTTGCTTGCTTATCGGAAAGCGACAGGAAAAGAACTCCCAGACCTAAGAAAATTCCTGAAAAAACACTGATCGATGATTCGCGCCGACTGACTTTTTCACCTGAAAATCCGATAAATAACGCACTGCAACAGGTGAAAAGCAGCATGCCTGTAAGCGGTGAAATGCCCGCAAACACGCCAAAACTTGCACCTGAAAAGCCGATTTCAGAAAGGGTATGGGCAAAAAATGACGTTTGCCGAGCGATGACGAAAACGCCCATCACAGCACAAATTAATGCGATAAATATTCCAGCAATGAATGCATACTGCATAAAAGCATAATTAAACATTAATTTTCTCCTTTCTTCATTCGAGTCATTGTTGCGGTTTGATTTTCAAGGTGCAGCTCGTTATCAGCATACGCAGCAATCAATTCCGGGTCGTGCGTGATAAAAATTACAGTAAGATCATGATTTTGCATGATCGATTTTAAAAGCTGCAACAGAAAATGTTTGGCTGATTGGTCCAAGTTCGCAGTGGCTTCATCTAAAATTAAAAGCTGCGGATCAGCACACAATGCTTGGGCAAGATAAGCGCGTTGTTTTTCACCGCCGGAAGCTTTTCCGAGCGGTCGCGCTTGGATGCGGGTCAATTTTGTTTCATCCAAAATTTCTCGCAAGCGTTGCTTCATGGCTTTTGAATTCCAAGGCAAAATACGATGCTTAAATCCTAAGGCAACAAAGTCATGAATACTAAGCGGATATTCATCGTCAATGTTGCGCAATTGCGGCACGTACTGAACTTTATCGCGCGGAATCGCAAATTGCGCATGAATCGTTGAGTTGCGGTTCAGATCCTGAATCAAATGTTTGATCAAGGTTGATTTGCCAACGCCGTTTTCGCCCGTAATGCATGTTAATTCATTTCGCGGAATTGCAAAGTTTAGATTCCGGAAAAGCGTTCGATCAGGGACTTTAATATCTAAATTTTCAACTTCTAAAATTGGTTGCATATGATGACTACCTCTTTGCTTGAACGATTTTAGCAAGTTGATCTAATTCATTGCTGAACCATTCGATGTAGTTACCGTCCTTTGGCATTGTTTCGGTGACTTCTAAGATCGGAACGTTTTCTTTGCGGCAAAGGTCAGCGATGTTATCAACGATTTTGCTATCATCCTGTTTATTTAAAACGAAAAATGCAATTTTGTGTTCTTTAATACTGTTTTGCAAGTCACGAATATCAGTATATGACGGATCTGATCCTTCTTCGATTGCAAGGGCAAAATGATTGTCAGTGACCTTGAAGCCCATCTTTTGAAGGGCATAGTTAAAGACTGGCTCACTGACGGCGACATTTGCATTTTGCTTTTCGTTTTTGATTTGATTCATTTTTTGATTAAGAACGTTTAATTTCTTTTTATAAGCAGCCGCGTTCTTTTTGAAGGCTGCGGCGTCTTGAGGCAAAAGCCGACCGTATTGGACAGCAAGGGCGTCAACATACTTTTCGATGTTATCGGGATTGTACCATAGATGTTCGTTATCACCATCTTTGGCACCAACGACTTTTCCGACCGAAAGAATTTTCCGGGCTTGCAGCTTATTGATCCATGTATCGTACCCTACTCCGTTTTCAATCACAAGATTGGCCTTAGCAACTTTTTTGGCGGTTGCGGTTGTCGGGGTAAAGTCATGCGGATCAATGTTTGGGCTATTAATGATCGACGTTACGGTTCCGTGATCGCCGAGAACTTCCTGAGCAATGTTGCCGTAAAAATTGGTTGTTGCAACGACATTGAGTTTGTCAGTTGATGCTTTTTTAGTGGACGATTGCTTTCCGCAAGCACTTAAAGAAAACGTGAGTAAAATTGCGCCGACAGCTAATAAAAATAATTTTGAAAATTTCTTCATTCAGTAGCTCCTTTAATGAAATTAGTAATGATTACTTTTTAGATAATAAAGGGGCAAACTAGGCGTGTCAACAGCCAAAAGTCCGTTAGATCGGGATTACGATTTAGAAATTGAATTGAATTGCTTGTTTATTAGAAAGTGAAAAACGAGGATTACGATTTAAATTTTTTTATTGAATTTTTTGTGAAGTGAAAAAAGAGTAAAAAAATAACCCGCATGGGATGCGAGAAGGCATAAAAAAACTCTGCATTATACATCGTATAGTGCAGAGAAAAAAGGAGTAAGTGATGATGAACAGAACTCATATTAACGTGAGCCGAATCTAGGGGGAGATGGAAGCTCACAAAGCTCTTTCATCAATGTCTATATGATAACGTGGTTTTGATCAGGTGTCAATCCTTTTTTAAGTTATTTTTTATTTATAAATATTTTCGAAGCTGGTTTTCAATAATTGTCAGCATATACGGGGTGTAAAACGCACTGGTTCCGCTGGTCGTGTTTTTCAAAATAAAATCTTGGGCTTCATTTTGAAGCCGATAAGTATGGATAAACTGATCCCGGGATGATTCATCAAATGAGTCGCATTCTCCGTTATAGACAAACAATGCCGGGCGTTTATGCGCTGGAATCATTGCGGTCAGTTTATCATATTCCGATGCGCCAAATAAGAATCCAGCTCGCAAACGGAGCGGAAGAACACGCGGGTCTTCCGCATTCCATTCCGGATCATTGGCGGTTAAAATGGTAATCCCGCTTAGATCAGCACCGCGACCTTCGCCCCAGATGAAAATGCGGTTTGTATCAATTGAAAATTGGTTGGCATGTAAAAGTAAAAAACGGATCGCAGATTTAATTTCACTTACTTGCTGATGCAGATCACCATTCAATTGGTCGGCTGATAGCAGAGCAATCGTGAATCCGTGACTGCTTAGGTGAGAAAGTGGAATAATGTGAAGCTGTTCTTGACTGTCCCCAATGAAAATGATCAACGGATTAAATTTGGCAGTTGGGGAAACAAGAACGTGAACAAAATGATGCGGTAAATATTCATGATTTAAGCTTAAATGCGGGAGTTGTTCAGTGGTTGGTTCGTTAAAAAATTCAGTCATTTAAATTCCTCATTCGATAAATTTCTACTATATAAGTATAGCGTAAAAAGAAATGAATAAAAATTCTCAAAGAAAAAGGTCGGTTCCGGAATTCACCTTGCTTTTAATGAGTAAATAAATTAAACTTATCAGTAGTGTGAAACATTGAAAAATTAAGTGTTTCACGAAGAACAGAGAAAGGAAATTCGATGACACCAGAAGAATTTAAACGGGAACTTGCACTTCATGGAATCATGCTTTCTGATCAGCAGATGAAACAATTTGAAGATTACTACAAGCTTCTTGTTGAGACCAATAAAGTTGTAAACTTAACAGCAATTACCGAAAAAAAAGAAGTTTATTTGAAACACTTTTATGATTCATTGATTTTAGGAATTGAAGTTCCATCTCTTCAAACAGAAGCAGTTTCGCTTTGTGATGTTGGTGCCGGTGCCGGATTTCCGTCAATTCCAATGAAGATTGCTTTTCCGCAATTAAAAGTGACGATCGTGGATTCATTGAATAAACGAATTAAGTTTCTTCAAGAATTAACTACCCGGTTGGAACTTGATAATGTTGAACTGTGTCATGCCCGGGCAGAAGAATTCGCTGGCAAAAAGAGTAAGCATCGTGAAGACTATGATTTTGTGACAGCCCGGGCGGTTGCTCGCATGTCGGTTTTGACTGAGCTGTGTTTGCCGTTGGTCAAAGTCGGCGGTCAATTTATTGCGCTTAAAGCTCAGAAAGCTGACCAAGAATTAGCAGATGCCCAAAAAGCGATTCAAGTTCTTGGCGGGCGACTTAAGCAAGATGTTGCAACCGAATTACCAGTTACACATGATGAACGTCACTTATTGATCGTTGAGAAAGTTAAATCAACGCCAAAGCAATATCCGCGCAAGGCGGGTACTCCTGCACGGAATCCGATTGTTTAAACAATCAAAGGAGGAAAATTATGGCATTTTTATTTTGGGGTAAGAATAAAAAGAAAGAAAAGAATGCTGAAACCGCAACTCCGGATATTGAACCGCAGCCGCGTTCAGAAGACCAGGTTGAGAAAATTGCGGTCAATCAAATCATTCCGAACCGCTTTCAACCGCGGCAAATTTTTGCTCAGGAAAAGATCGATGAATTAGCAGACACAATTAAAGATCACGGGCTGCTTCAGCCAATTATTTTGCGTGAATATGAACCCGGGAAATACGAAATTATTGCTGGTGAACGGCGTTTTCGCGCAATTCAGACGTTAAAATGGGAAAAAGTTCCGGCAATTGTTCGGACAATGTCAGATACCGAAGCGGCTTCAATGGCGGTGATTGAAAACCTCCAACGTGAAGGATTGACTTCAATTGAAGAGGCTGAAGCTTATCAGCGGTTGCTTGATTTGAACAATTTGACCCAAGCACAGTTGGCTGAAGAACTCGGGAAAAGTCAATCGTTTATTGCCAATAAATTACGGTTATTGAAGCTAAGCCGGCCAGTTCAGCAGGCAATCTTAAACCGTAAGATTTCAGAACGGCACGGGCGGGCACTGGTTCGATTAGATAACGAACAGCAGGCCAAGGTCTTAAAAGACGTTTTGAATAATCACCTTTCAGTTAAAGAAACTGAAAAGAAGGTCAATCGAATCGTTGTTCCCCGAATGAAACCGAAGAACCGGCCTCAAATTAAAGGAGTTGCCAAGGATGTTCGACTAGCTGTCAATACGATCAAACAGTCAGTCAAGATGGTTCGCGAAACGGGAATTGACGTTCAGGTTGAAGAAGAGACCACTGATGACGTTCAAAAAATTGTAATCGAAATTCCATTAAAAGATAAAAATGAACGAAAATAGTGAAGGAGAGTGGATTAGATGGGACGCGTAATTGCACTTGCCAACCAGAAAGGCGGGGTTGGTAAAACCACAACGAGCATCAACCTTGGTGCTTGTTTAGCAAAATTAGGCCAGAAAGTATTACTGATCGATGCCGATGCTCAAGGAAACGCAACGAGCGGACTTGGAATTCGGAAAGCGGATATTAAAGCTGATGTTTATGACGTTTTGGTAAATGAAGCTCCAATGACGGATGTAATCATTCACACAAGCCGGAAGAATCTTGATATCGTTCCAGCAACGATTCAATTATCGGGTGCTGAAATTGAATTAACATCGCAGATGGCACGGGAAAAGCGGTTAGCTGATGCGGTCGTGCCGATTCGGGAAAGCTATGATTACATTTTGATCGACTGCCCGCCTTCACTCGGAATGCTGACGATCAACGCGTTTACGGCATGTGATACGATTTTAATTCCGGTTCAAAGCGAATACTATGCTTTGGAAGGATTAAGTCAGTTATTAAATACGATTCAGCTTGTGCAAAAGCACTTTAATCCAAACTTGAAGATCGAAGGAGTCTTATTGACGATGCTGGATGCCCGGACCAACCTTGGAAATGAAGTCGTTGAAGAAGTTAAACGCTTCTTTAAAGATAAGGTTTACCAAACAATTATTCCGCGTAACGTCCGGCTTTCGGAAGCTCCAAGTCATGGAATGTCAATTATTGATTACGATCCATCATCGCGGGGAGCAAAGGAATACATGGCGTTAGCAAAGGAGGTCTTAGCAGCTCATGGCAAGTAAAAATAAAAAGGGACTTGGCCGCGGAATCAATGCCTTATTTGCAGATTTTGACGAAGAAAAAGAAGCAGATGAGAAGGTTGAAGAACTTCAACTTGATGAGATTCGTCCGAATCCTTATCAACCGCGGAAAAACTTTGATGAAGAAAATTTAAAAGATTTATCAGATTCAATTCGGAAAAACGGGGTCTTTCAACCAATCATTGTGCGCAAATCAAGCGTGATGGGTTATGAGATCATTGCCGGCGAACGCCGTTTCCGGGCTTCAAAATTAGCTGGAAAGGATTCAATTCCGGCAATTGTTCGCGCAATTGATGACGAACAAATGATGGAAGTTGCTGTCCTTGAAAACTTGCAACGGGAAGACTTAAGCCCGCTTGAAGAAGCCGAGGCTTACAGCACATTGATGAAGAACTTGAAAATTACCCAATCAGAATTGTCAGAACGCTTGGGCAAATCACGACCATACATTGCAAATTACTTGCGTCTTTTGGATCTGCCGCGCGAAGTCAAAACATTTGTTCAAGATGGTAAGCTGTCAATGGGACAAGCCCGGACATTATTAGCCTTGAAGGACAAGGATAAGCTGGTTGAACTTGCCAAGAAGACGATCAAGGAAAATTACACGGTTCGTCAATTAGAACAAATCGTCAATGACATGAACGGTAAAAAGAAAGTCAAAAAAGACCGGAAAAAGAAACTTTCACCTTACCTTCTTCAAAGTCAAGACCGGCTTCAAGAAAAGTTTGGGACCAAAGTTGCAATCAAAGCTAACGAAAAGACCGGCAAAGGTAAAATTGAGATCAATTATTTGTCAACGGAAGATTTCAATCGCATCTTGGATGTTTTAAACATTGAGTTGTAATCATGAATTGATTTATGAGGCGAGCTTTTAATGAAAGATTATGATTTAAACGACATTGTTGAAATGAAGAAGGCTCATCCGTGCGGAACAAACCGCTGGAAAATCATTCGGATGGGAATGGATATCAAGATCGAATGTACGGGCTGCGGGCATATTGTGATGCTTCCCCGGCGCGAATTTGAACGCAAAATGAAGAAAATTTTAGAAAAAGCTAATTAGAAAGAGTGAATGAAATGGCATTAACAGCTGGAATTGTCGGCTTGCCAAATGTTGGAAAGTCAACGTTATTTAACGCAATTACAAAAGCAGGGGCAGAAATGGCAAATTATCCATTTGCGACAATTGATCCGAACGTAGGAATGGTTGAAGTTCCTGATAAACGGTTAGCCCGGATCGATGAAATTATCCCTGCAAAAAAAATCGTGCACACAACCTTTGAATTTACAGATATTGCGGGAATCGTTAAGGGAGCCAGCAAAGGTGAAGGATTAGGAAACAAATTCCTTGAAAACATTCGTCAATGCGATGCAATCGTTCACGTTGTGCGGGCCTTTGATGATGATAACATTACTCACGTTTCAGGAAAGGTTGACCCAATCGATGACATTAACACGATCAACCTTGAATTAGTATTAGCGGACCTTGAATCGATCAATAAACGGTATACACGGGTTGAAAAGGTTGCTAAAACTGGTCGCGATAAGGATGCCCAAGCTGAATTTGCAGTTTTGCAAAAGATCAAGCCTGTCCTTGAAGATGGCAAGCCAGTTCGTTCAATTGAATTTAACGATGATGAAAAGAAGATCGTTAAGGGCTTATTCTTATTAACTTCAAAACCGGTCCTTTACGTTGCAAACATTGGCGAAGAAGACATGGCTGATCCAGACGGCAATAAGTACATGCCTGAAATCAAGAAGTTCTTGGATGAAAATGATCCTGGTTCAGAAGTTATTGGGGTCGCTGCCGGAACAGAAGAAGAAATTGCCGAAATGGATGACGACGAAAAGAAAGAATTCCTTGAAATGGAAGGCGTTGAAGAACCGGGCTTGAATCGGTTGATTCGGGCCTCATATAAGTTATTAGGCCTTGAAACTTTCTTTACAGCCGGCGGCAAGGAAACTCGGGCTTGGACTTTCAGACACGGAATGAAGGCGCCGCAAGTTGCTGGAATCATTCACTCAGACTTTGAACGGGGTTTTATTCGTGCCGAAACCGTTTCATTTGATGATCTTGATAAGTATGGCAGCATGCAGGCTGTTAAAGAAGCTGGTAAAATGCGCCTTGAAGGAAAAGATTACGTGGTTCAAGATGGCGACATCATTGAATTCCGGTTCAATGTCTAAAATCAAATTTTAAAAGTCAATTAAAGGAGGGACCGTTGTGGCAAACGAAGATATTCGGCAAAAAAATCAAAAAGCAGCTCAACGTCAGGCAGAAACTCGTGAAAAAGAACGTCAGGAAAAAATGATTGAGATCAACAAGCAATTTGCGGATCTAACCAAACGAAATGCAGAGTATATGATCAAGTTAAACCGGGCGTTGAATGCTCAAGGGTATGATCCTGAAAAGAAAGCAACTGCTTTAAATGAAGTTTATGAAGAATTAAAAGTTAAGCAAAAACAAGGCTATACAGCTGCGAAGTTATATGGCCCAGCTGCTAAAAAAGCAGATGATATTATTAACGGACCAAAGCGGGAATTAGAAAACAAACCGCCAAAGTTCTGGGAATCAGCTTTGGATAACGGATTATTAATGTTCGTTATGTTCTGTGCAATGTACGGAATTTTAGGTTTGTTCTCAAAACATCAAACGGCAGATGCTGGCTGGTTAACGATCGTTTCGACTTCTGTAATTGCCGGTTTAGGATTAGCCGGATTCTACAAGGTAATGAATAACCGCCAAGCAAAGCACCGGATTCTGCGGGCAATTGGTGTTTTCTTAGGTTTATTGATCGTCTGGTTCGCCGCCTTTGCATTAATTGCCAAGATTCCGCCGCAAATCAACCCGGCCTTTCCGCCACTTGCTGATATCTTGTTTGCACTTATTGGTTTTGGTGTGCGGTATCTGTTAAAGAAAAAATTGAATATTCGCTCATTCTAGGGTTCAAGGAGGTTGTGATACAAGTCACAACCTCTTTGCTATTATCCGCATAATCGGGTTCCAAAACAAACGAGCTCCGCCGCGAAGCTAGTTCGAAAACCTTTGAATCTATGCTGACGCGATTTGTTCGTTTTTCTGCTTCCGCCACGCTCGTTTTTAACGTTTTGCCCCCCTTCCTTTTGAATATTATCATTAGAATTGGTACAGAAATTTTTTGCGCTTGTATACCTTGATTAGATTTTTTTAATTAATCGAGGTGTGTTAGAATTAAGACTAAAGGGGAAAACAGTTTTATTAGGGGATTCAAGATTAAATTTTTATGAAAGAATGGAGGGTATTTTATGGAACTTGGAAAGAACTTAGAAGAAGAACGTGAAAGTTATCACTTTACCCAAAAAGAGGTTGCTGACATTTTGCACGTTTCACGGCAAACTGTTTCAAACTGGGAACGTGATGTCAGCTATCCGGATTTGGAAAGTCTGGTATATTTAAGTGATTTATATCACATTTCAGTTGACCAGCTGTTAAAACATGCGATGTAAGAATTAAGCGAGTCTTGATAAAACTGAGCGAGGAGGTTGCATCTATGGGCAGCCTCCTGTTTTTAACCCCATTGTCATGTTTTCGTCATCTAAGCGTTCTTGACAAACGCCTGAAATACCATAGAATTAAGAAAGAACATAATGATTGCTGAATGCTGGAGGAAAGACATAAATGAATCAAGATAATGCCGGAATTAAACTTTTTGCCTTAAATTCCAATCCTAAATTGGCTCAAAAAATTGCCGATGATCTTGGAGTTGGGTTGAGCGATACAACTGTTCATCATTTCAGCGATGGTGAAATTCAAATCAATATCGACACAAGTGTTCGCGGATGCGATGTTTTTGTTATTCAATCAATTTCAGATCCAGTCAATGAAAACTTTATGGAACTAATGGTAATGATCGATGCGTTACGGCGGGCAAGTGCCGGAACGATCAACTGTGTAATTCCGTATTACGGTTATGCCCGGGCTGATCGGAAGACGCGGCCACGGGAACCGATTACAGCGAAATTGATTGCTAACTTCTTGACGATGGCCGGTGCAGATCGGGTGATTACCCTTGATTTACATGCTGGACAGTTACAAGGATTTTTCAATATTCCAGTTGATCATCTTTTGGCAATTTATAGTCAAGCTGATTACTTTAAAAAGAACGGGCTTGATAAGGATGTAGTAGTTGTTGCTCCAGATCATAGCAGCGTTAAATTAGCCCGGAACTTAGCAGAATGTTTGAAAGCGCCCATTGCAATTGTTGATAAGCGGGATTCGAAACGGGTTGATAAAAATACGGATGTGATCGGTGAAGTCAAGGGTCACCAATGTATTATCTTTGATGATATGATCGACACGGGAGCGAAAATGGCGGATGCCGCTGCCGTCTTAAAACAGGCCGGGGCAACGGATGTATACGGCTGTGCGACCCATGCAATTTTCTCCGGCAATGCGGTTAGTGAATTGAAAAATTCAGCTCTTAAAGAAGTTGTTGTAACCGATACGATTCAAATGCCTGAAGAAAAGAAATTTGAACAATTAAAAATCTTATCAGTTGCGCCGATTTTTGCGAAGGCAATTTCATTGATTTACCACAATCAATCAGTTGATTCATTATTTAACAAAAATGATAATATTTAAACAATGGGTTGAACGGAAAACATTGCTGTTCAACCTTTTGTATCTATTGGAGATAAAAGGAAAGCATGGAAAAACGAAGCGAATCGATCAAACGCCGGCGACAGGAGAAACTGGCAAATATTAAATTTCGAAAAATTGATATTTTAATCTTAATAATGGCGCTTCTGGGATTTTGGGGATACCATCACTGTATGCATGTTGCTGAGCATCATCAAATCGTGATTGAACAACAGGCCAAAGCGCGGGCTGCTAAAATTGCGAAGGAAAAAGCCGCAGCTACAAAGAAACGGGCTGCTAAATCAGTAATGCGAACACCAATCAATTGGAAAGAATCTTCAGAAAAGGTTCCGTATCCTAACCTGAATAACGTTAAAGATTTTTGGGTTAAAGTTGCGTTGTTAAAGAACCGCACATATTTAATGTCGGGCAATAAAGTGGTTTATACGATGTATTGCAGCGGCGGCCTTTTCCATAAAGATCCGAATACCGGAAAAATGGTCAGTGATACTCCAACGGGAACATATCAAATTCAGCCGGAGCGGGGCCAAAGTTTCTTCAATAATTCATTAAATGAAGGGGCAAATTACTGGGTTTCATGGAAGGATAACGGGGTTTATCTTTTCCATACGGTTCCAACGAAAAAAGATGGAAGTTATAACGTTCCAGAAGCTGAAAAACTCGGAAAACAACCGGCTTCGCACGGATGTATTCGGTTATCAGTTCCGGATGCTAAATGGATGATGCAGAATTTAAAGGTTGGAACAAAGGTTGTTGTTCAAAATGATTAGAAAAG
Organism: Candidatus Ligilactobacillus faecavium; assembly: GCA_019120355.1. Classification (GTDB taxonomy): domain Bacteria; phylum Bacillota; class Bacilli; order Lactobacillales; family Lactobacillaceae; genus Ligilactobacillus; species Ligilactobacillus faecavium. The sequence goes on along the minus strand of DWVG01000017.1, from coordinate 39,782 downwards.
TTGAGACGGAGGTGCTCAACTTTTTTTATTTTGTTGAGTTGATATTTTGAATGCTTATGTTAAAATACAATTAAATTAAAATTAGTTTTCGATGAAAGAAGGATCATGATGACAACGGAACAGGACATTACATACCAAGATTTACAAAAGTTCAATCAAGATTATGAACAAACGCCCGCATCGGCTGCACTCGGCCGCGCGGTTCAAGAAAACGGGGTAACGGCAGCTAGTCGTAACTATGCAGCCAAACGTGATTTGAACCGGGTATTTTCGATTGAAGTTGAAACCGGAGCGGTAACTGCTCAAAAAAAGAGTGGACGCTGTTGGTTATTTGCAACGTTGAATACTATGCGGCACGAATTTGAAAAGGAATACCATGTTAAAGACTTCCAATTTTCACAAAACTATAATTCATTTTTTGATCGGTTGGAAAAAGCTAATCATTATCTTGAAGAAGTGATTCGGTTAGCTGATCGTCCCAATGATGATCGGGAACTCCTTGATGTTTTGAATTGGAATGATAATGATGGCGGCCAATGGGCAAATGCAGCGGCTTTGATCAATAAATATGGCGTTGTTCCGCAAAGTGTTATGCCGGAAACTTTCGCAAGTGACCAGACAAGTGATTTGAATTCATCATTAAATTTGAAACTTAGTAAGGATGCAATGCATCTTCGTGAAATGAAGGCGGCTGGAAAATCGGATGAAGAATTACGAGCATATAAGAAAGAAGCTTTAAGCGATATTTACCGGATGCTTGTTTATGCTTTTGGGCAACCGCCAGTTAAATTTGATTTTGAATACCGTGATCAAGATAAAAAATATCACATTGATCGGGATTTGACCCCCAAGAGTTTCTTTGAAAAATACTGCAAACGGAATTTTGATGACTATGTTTGCTTATTAGATGCACCAGATCATAAAATGGATCAAAAATTCGGTTTACCTAGTCAAGATTATATTTACGATGGCAAGCATATTGAATTCTTGAATGTGGGCACCCAAGAATTAAAGGAAGCGGTCATCGAATCATTGAAAAATGGTGAAACGGTTTGGTTTGGGTGTGATGTTTTACAAGATCTTGACCGGCAAAAAGGCTACCTTTCATCTGAGTTCTTCAAACAGGGTGAATTATTTAACATTGACCTTGAATTAAGCAAGAAGGAACGGTTGATGTCGCGCAACGGTGAAGTCTCCCACGCAATGACGTTTACAGGGGTTGACGTTGTAGATGGCAAACCAACCAAGTGGAAAGTTGAAAATTCATGGGGCAGTAAAATCGGCGATCAAGGATACTTTGTAATGTCAGATGAATGGTTCGACAAATACGTTTATGAAGTCATTATTAACCAAAAATACATTTCGAAACATGCTAAACAAATCAACCAGCAAGCAAAGATTGATTTGCCGGCATGGGATTCATTGAGATAGTTTAAAAAATAAAGGTTGCGGTAATTTGCCGTAACCTTTATTTTTTAAACCGTAAGAGTAAGAATTTTTCGTTAAACAAATATTATTTTTTTTAAGATTCCCGACGAGAAATAATAGAAAACCTATAATTATGGTACAATCGTTAGATGAGTGATAGAGTTAAAAAAGTAAAAAAATTTTATCAAACAAATAACTATTATGGGGTGAGTTTAAACGTGAGAAAAAGAGAAAAGAAATCCTCGCGTAAAATTTCAGATTCAAGCAAAAATACTCGCTTATTGCAATTGCTTTCATTTGCATTGCCAATTTTGATCTTATTGGGGTACTTTGCTTATCGGAAAATGTTCCCGTTTGGAAATTCGTCAATTTTGACGGTTGACTTGGGACAGCAGTATGTTGATTTTTATTCATTTTATCGGAATACATTACTGCATCACTTCAGTCAATTTTTCTATTCATTCCAAAATGCGATTGGGGGCAGCATGTGGGGAACATGGGCATACTATCTGTTTAGTCCATTTAACTTAGTATTGCTTTTTACGCCCGGAAAATGGATCACATTTGGAATCCTTTTGATTACTGTTTTGAAAGTCGGATGCAGTGGATGGGCATTCAGCAAGCTGCTTCTTAAGGAAAAGTGGCAAAAAGGATTTTTAGTTCCAGCATTTTCAATCGCATATGCCTTAAATGGTTTTGTAGTTGCCAATATTTTGAACATTATGTGGTTAGATGCATTGGTTTTCTTACCATTGATGATCATCGGAATTGAAAACTTGATTGAACGGAAGAGCATGTGGGTCTACCCGGTATTTTTAGCAATTATTTTAGTTACAAACTACTACATGGGTTACATGATCTGCATTTTCGCTGTTTTGTACTTCGCATGGACATATGTTCGTAACAGCGAGAAGATTCAAGAAAAGTGGAAGACGATTGGAAGTTTTATCGGCCGGTCGCTTCTTGGAGCAGGAATGGCAGCCGTTGTTTTGTTGCCGACGTTCTTTAATATTCTGCAGACAAAGGCACAATACAATACGAAGTCATTCCAATGGAAATTTGATTACTCACCATGGAAGATCTTACCGAAGTTCTTGGTCGGTGGCTTTAACTTTGACCAAATGCCAAAGGGGACACCGAACATCTTTGTTGGAACTTTGGTTTTAATTGGATTTATCTGCTACCTCACATGTAAAGAAATCAAACTGAAAGAAAAAATTGCCACGATCGTTGTGAGTGCGTTTTTTGTTTTATCACTTTGCTACCAACCGCTTGATTTGTTCTGGCACGCAATGCAATTTCCAGTATGGTACCCATACCGGTTCTCATACATTGTCTGCTTCTGGATGATTCTAATTGCGGCGCGCGGATTATTGAAGATTACCCGGCTGTCCCGGTTACAGTTGATGCTCAGTGTCATTGTTCTCGGGGTGATCGTCGAATACAGCTTCTACAACATTAAGAAGTTTGGCTTCTTAAAGAGCACTAACATCGTGATCAGCAGTGTGATCATCGTTGGCTTCTTAGTACTGTTCTCAGTTCCAATGAAGAAGGGGTTCAAACTTGCATTGCTGGCATTAACAACCGTTGAAATGGGAGCAAACGTTGCTTTGAGTTTGAATCCGATCGACTATGTCAAACAAAGTGATTTTGCCGGCTTTATTTCAAATTTAAATACGGCACTTGAGGGGATTCGGCCAGGAAAGAATGAATTTTATCGGATCGGTAAAACATTTGAACGTTCCAAAGATGATCCAATGCAATGTAACTTTTACGGAACCGACGAATTTAATTCAATGATGGATCCGAAGACGTCCAACTTTATGAATGAAATTGGCGATTCATCCGGTGATAACTATACCAGTTACAGTAACGGAACATTGTTCTCAGATTCATTCCTTGGAATTAAGTACATGTTGAACCAGACATCCGATACAAGCGTTTTATCACCATATTCAACGCGGCTTGATTTAGGAAATGATAATTTAGTTAATGGAACGAGCACGATCAATATTTACAAGAATCCATACGTCTTGCCGCTGGGGTTTGCTGCTAGTCCTGATATCTTAAATGTGAAGTTGCAATCCGCGCAGCCAATTCAAAATCAAAACATGATTGCCGCTGGTTTGGCGGGTGATAAGAAGCTGAAACTTTTCAAGACATACAAGGACTTGAGTGTTGTTTACAGTAACTTGAAAGATGAGGGAAACAATACTTATACAAAAGTTGACAGCAATCAGGATGCAGTGATTCAAATGCCGTTTACCCCCAAAACGAATGATCCATATTATTTAACGATTGGACCGGCTTTTGCGAATAACGGAAATTTGAATTGTTCATTTGCGATGGGTGATCAACAGTTAACTCAAACCGGTGACTTTAACTCACCAATGATTCTGAATCTTACAGCCGGAAATCAAAAAGATCAGAAGCAAACCTTGACGATGACGTTGACTAATAATAGCTTACAACTTGATAGCTTTGGTTTATATCACCTTGATATGAGTAAGTACAAGTCGTTGATGAATGATTTGAATGAACATCCATTGAAACTTGATCACTTCAGTAATACGAAGATCAGCGGAACGATCGATGTTCCAAAGAACGAATTGATCATGACAACGATTCCAGCTCAAACTGGGTGGCACGTTAAGGTCGACGGCAAGACGGTCAAACCGAAGAAGGCCCTTGATGAGTTCTTAGCAGTTCCTGTCAGTGCAGGAAAACACCAAGTAACATTCACGTACCGCACACCATACTTATTCCTCGGGGCAATCGTATCCGTCGTAAGTATCGGAATCTTGATCGTTTTGAAGAAGAAAGAAAATTCAACGGTTCGGCAATCAGAACCTGAAACCACAAAATAGTAAAGGTAAAAAACGAAGGGGGAATTTAAGATGGCAGCATCAAGAAGTAGAAAACACGGGAAAGTAAGAAAAATTTTTGTAAGTATTTTAGTTGTTCTATTGGTACTATGCGGTTTAGCATTGATTTTTAACGAACAAATCAAATCATTTGTTGTTAACCATATTTCAACGACTGCATTGAATAAGCCGATTAGTAGTTCAAAACCTAAGAAAGGGCAATTCAACTATGATGCTGTTCGCCCAGTTGACACGAAAGACGTTGCCAAAGCTGCAACATCAAATGCAGCAGGTTCAATTGGAAAAATCGCAATTCCAGATGTTGGAATTCACTTGCCGGTCTTCTATGGTTTAGCGCAAAACAATTTAATGCGTGGGGCTGGGACGATGAAGCAAAATGAAACGATGGGTGAAGAAGGCAACTATTGCCTTGCCGGCCACCACATGGAAGACAATAGTATTTTATTCGGACCGTTAGCCAACATCGGCGTGGGGGCCAAGGTATATTTGACAGATGGAAAGAATGTTTATACTTACAAGGTTACATTGAAGAAAATCGTTAATGAAGATCAGGTTCAATGGTTAAATGACGTCCCAGGACAAAAATTGTTAACATTGGTAACTTGTTCATCAGGAACGCCTGGAGTTAAAACCCGGATCATTGTTCGCGGTGAATTACAACAGGTCCAAAAAGCTGATAAGAGTACCTTGAAAGTGTTTGACAAATAGTAAATAACTAAAAAGCTATGGCTTTAGCCATAGCTTTTTTTGGTTGGTTACTTTGATTTGGGGACTATCCAAGTGATTATTAATGGGCATTCTGGATAAAATTTTAGTACTAGTCATTAAGAGAATCCGGTTAAAGTTTAAAAAGTTTATAAATAAGTCTTATTAAAAATTAAATTCCTAGTGTTAGTGGTTGATTTTTGCTAGAATGATAAATGTAGGTTATTAAAAAACGGACAATAATTAATATTACTAATGAGTAAGATTACTTTGGGAGGTTAAAATTTGAAGAAACGAAACTATCTTTTATGTTCATTAACTTTGACGGGAATGCTGGCAGCGGGAAGTTTGGCCCCGGCTGTGAATGCGACGACGGTTGCGGTCAATCAGCAAGTGACTCAATCATCCGGAAATTCACTTCAGGGACAGTTAGACCAAGCACAGGCTAACTTACAAGCTGCGCAAACGAAAGTGAGCACAGCGCAGAGTCAATTAAATACAATTAATCAGCAAGTTAAAGATAACAGCGATAAATGGCAAGCGTTGGATAAACAGCTTGAAGAGCTTGATAACCAATTAGCAAGTTTAAACAGTAATGCAAGCAGTGCTAATAGTGGAGCAGATCCTCGGGACGAAGTTGCTAAACAAATTCAACAAGTTCAAGTTGAATTAAAAAATGTCCAAGCGCAACATATAACGTTAGCTCAACAGCAACAAACTGCCAAGACAAACTTGAGCAATGCGCAACAGCAATTAGCAACTGCTCAAAAAGCTTATGATCAAGCAAAGCAAGCATTTGATGCTGCTCAGGCAAGTAGTACGGTTTCAAGCAGTACCTCAAATGGAAGTTCAAGCGTAGCAACCAGCGACAGTTCCAGTATGATTCAGGCTTCAAGCAGTTTGTCAGCTGCGAACAGTGCGAATTCATCAAAAACAAGCTCAAGTTCCAAGACATCAAGCAGTAGTACTTCAGCAAGTTCAAAATCTTCAAGTTCAAGTCTGACGCCGCAAGAACAGTTGAAGGATGCTCAGCAAAAACTTGCAGCCGCTCAAAAAGCCTTGCAATCAGCGCAAACAAATTATGATAATGCAACGCAGAAAGCGCGCAGTTTGAGTCAGCAATGGTATGATTTAGATAATCAGGCCATTCAATTAGAAGACCAATATCATCAATTAGCAGATAAGACTACAGCAGACGCTAAGCAATTGTATCAAGAAATCGCTAATTTACAGGTACAGGTTTCAAACACTTACCAGCAATATGTTGCTGCAGTTAAAGAGCAACAAGCGGCGAAAACAGCTCTTGATAATGCCAAGAGTGCAGTTACAAATGCCCAACAAGCAGTTGATAAAGCACAGGCAGCATTGAATGGAACAAGTGCTTCAAGCTCAAGCAGTTCATCAAGCATCAAGAAGAGTTCAAGTTCATCAGTTAAAAGCTCATCAAGTGCTTCAAGTAACGCAAGCAGCCAATTGAAATCATCAAGCAGCGAAAAGAGCTCAAGCGTTGAAAGTTCAACAAGCAAAACTTCAAGCAGCAAGCAATCAAATGCTTCAAGTAACGCAAGCAGCCAATTGAAGTCATCAAGCAGCGAAAAGAGCTCAAGCGTTGAAAGTTCAACAAGCAAAACTTCAAGCAGTAAGCAATCAAGTGCTTCAAGTAACGCAAGCAGCCAATTGAAGTCATCAAGCAGTAGCAAAAAGAGTTCAAAGGTTGAGGATTCATCGAGTAAAACTTTAGAAACTTCGAAGAGTGGATCGAAGTCATCATCAAGTAGTAAACAAAATTCAAGCGGAAAGAGTTCATCAGTTAAGTCTTCAAATGATAAATCAAGTAGCAAACATTCATCAAGTAAGACTTCAATTAGTACTCTAAGTTCAAAGAGTGAAAGCTCAACAAGCAGCTTGAAAAAGTCATCATCTAACCAAAATCCAGCAGATTCTGGGACAAATGCGATTGATCCAGATCAAAAGAATTCAAAAAATTCAACTGGTTCTGCTAAAAGTGCTGATTCGGTAGTTAAGAAGCAGGATGATCCGGCTGTCCAAGGACAAACGGATGCAAAGCAGTCTGCTGTTTCAAAGTCGAATGCTGATAACCAAAAGTTGCCAGCAACGGGTGGTGAACAACGCGGAATTTTAACAGCGATTGGAGCAGTAATTTTGGCTGGCTTGGGAGCAATGATTCCTTTCAGAAAAAAGAGTGATAAATAATAAACGATAAAAGGTCGGGTTTTCCCGGCTTTTTATATTTTTAAAAGAAGAGTAAAATAAAAGGATATGTTATCAGATTCAAGGAAGTGGGAAAATGGCAGTTACGATTACTGATCAAAACTTTGCTGAAGAAACAGCTAGCGGGTTAGTTTTGCTCGATTTTTGGGGCAATTGGTGCCAACCGTGCAAGATGCTTGATCCGGTTTTGGCCTGGCTTGAAGCTCAATTCGGCAACCAAATTAAGTTTGCAAAGGTTGATGTTGGGCAATACCGGGAACTTGCGGAGCAATTTGGAATTCAAAATATTCCGACTCAAATTTTATTTGTTAATGGGCAGGCCAAAGAGAAAATTACAGGATACCGGCCATTCAAACCATTTGAAGATTATCTTCGTCAAAAAATTGATCAATATCTAAACTAAAAGGAAGAATTTAAAATGAGCGATAAGGTGAAAAATTACTTGAGTGTTGCTTTCTTTGCCTTTTTTGGCGGAATCAGCAGGTATTATTTAGGAAAAATTTGGCAAAGCAGCGGAACGATCGTTGCTAATTTGGTAGGATGCTTTTTGTTAGCATTTCTGACGTATTATGTGATTGAACGCGATTTGCTTGCTGGATGGCTGAATGTTGGATTGGGAACCGGGTTTATCGGGGCATTTACGACCTTTTCTTCATTTACAGTTGATTTCATGAAATTGGTAAACGCCCATCATTTGATTCATGCGATGGCTTATTTAAGTATTAGTATTCTAGGCGGTTTTTTATGTGTAACTCTCGGCTATATTTTAGCAAGCCGGCTGGTAAGGAAGGAAAAGGGTGAATTTTAATGATTTGGATGTTAGGTTTAGGTGCAAGCGCTGGAGCATGTGTGCGGTATTTTTTAACGAATCTGATCAAAAAACACGTCAAGGGTTCATTCCCATTAGCAACGTTCTTTTTAAATGTTTCAGGAGCACTTGTTTTAGGATTCGTTGTTGGAATCAAGCTCAAAACATTATCGTACGCAATTCTTGGAACCGGCTTTTTAGGCGGTTACACGACCTTTTCAACGTTTAATACGGAATTGTTTGCATTACTGGACGATCATAACTACCGGATGGCGTTGTTATACGGAATATTAAGTTATGTGATTGGAATCAGTTTCGCCTTTCTAGGGTTTATGCTTGGTCAGCATTTGATTGGTTAATATGGTAAGATAGTTAGTGATGTTTAGAATTGAAGGATTAATGAATTGGATGGTAAGAAATGAAAACTGCGATTCTGACAGATAGCGCGGCGATTATTGCTCCTCAAATCAAGCATAAATTAGCAATTAAAACGTTGTCGTTACCGTTATTGTTAAACGGCAAGCGGTATTATGAAAAGTATGACTATGATCGGCAACAGGTTAAGGAAATGCTTCGCGAGAAAAATTCATTTTTGATGTGCGGTCAGGTATCGGTGGCGGCAATTGATGAATTTTTGAACGAATTGATTGATAAGGGTTATACGGATGTTATTTGGATATACCTTGATAATGAGATCAGCGGATTAGGAAATAACTTACGCTCATATCAGCAACGCCATAATCAAATTAACATTCATCTAATTGATTCGCATTCAATGGGAGTCGCAGAAGGAAATTTAGCGGTATTAGCGGCGAACCTGGTTGCTCAAGGGAAAGACTGGAATGCAATTGAACCGATTTTGAAAGAGGTTCGGAATAGCTATCGGACCGTAATGATTTTAAAAAATTTGCGGCATATTTCAACGACCGGCTACGTTCGGAATGGCGTTTTTCCAATTCAAAAAACGATTTTTCGGCCGCAGACGTTGATGTCCTTTAACGCTCAAGGGCAGCTTGAAGTTCAACATGCTTATCTGCAGCAAAGTAAACTTTCCCGGACGATCCGGCGAATGATCATGCCGGCGTACCAAGAAATGGCAGGGCAACTTCAAATTACGATTACCGCAATTCGAACGCGGCATAATGATCAGGTGATTTCACGTTTGATTAAAGCCATCAACCGGACGTTTCCGGCTGCCAAAATTAAATTATATGAAATGAACCTTTCGATGATCGCCCATATCGGAACGGATGGGATCGTCATCAGTTGGGGTTAAGCTAAAAATCAGGGATGGTGAATTTGTCATCATTGCTGATTTTTTTTATACTAAAACATGAGTGGTTCGCGAAAATCCCACTTAAAAAAACTAGAAAGAGGTTTGATACCTGTGAATAATCAAAAAAAACAGTCTTTAGTTAGTCTAACTAAAGCCGGAATCGTTGCGGCTCTTTATGCGGCATTGACCCTTGTATTGTCGCCAATCAGTTACGGTGCAATGCAGATTCGGTTATCTGAAATTTTTAATAACCTTGCCGTTTTCAATAAGCGTTATATTTGGGCATTAACGATTGGATGCGCAATTGCCAATCTTAATTCACCGCTTGGAATTGTTGATATTATCTTCGGTTCCTTGGGGACGCTTTTAATGACAAGTTTGAGTTATTTTTTAAGCCGGCGGGTCAAATCGACGGCCGGCAAGCTCGCAATTGCAGTGGTTGTATGCACGTTGATGACCTGGACTGTTGCGTTAGAATTGCATTTCGTAAATCACCTTCCGTTTTGGCCAACGTACTTAGCGGTTGCAGTCGGTGAATTTATTTCAATGGTCATTGGCGCAGTAATTTTTGGAATTTTAAGTAAACGAATTGATTTAACAAAGTAATGGAGGATCAAAATGACATTTGAAGAAGTTTTACCAGAATTAAAAAAGGGTAAGAAAGCTGTTCGAACAGGTTGGGGCGGTTCTGAAGAATATATTTTCGTTGTCAATAACGATACTTTAAATGGCGAAGCAATCAACCCGTATTTAATGATTCGGACAAAGGAAGAGCCGGCATTATCACAATTCATGCCGACTTCATGTGATGTTTTAGCTGAGGATTGGAAGTTGGTTGACTAATGAATTTATATCCGGAATTTGAAGGAAAAATCGTTGTTATTACGGGCGTTTCATCTGGAATCGGCTTTGAGCAGGCCAAGGCATTTTTGGATGCCGGGGCAAAGGTTTTCGGGGCCGATATTCAAAATGGCGGCCAAGTATATGAGCTGAATGACCACGGAAACTTTAACTTTACGAAATGTGATGTGAGTGATCCGCAAGAAATTGAAGCCTGGCTGAATCCGATTATTGAAAACAACCAGATCGATATTTTGATCAATACGGCCGGAATCCTTGACGGCTATGCTCCGACTTTAGAAACGACCGAAGATCAGTGGGACAAAATTTTTGATACGAATTTGAAGAGTATTTTCAGGATCACAAACCTGATTTTGCCGCAGATGCTTGAAAATGGTCATGGAACGATCGTTAATATGGCATCGATTGCTGGCATGGTTGCCGGTGGTGGCGGCGCTGCATACACGGCTGCAAAATTTGGAATTATCGGTTATACAAAGCAGTTGGATTATGATTATGCTGCGAAAGGCATTCGAGCAAATTGTATTGCTCCCGGGGCAATTGAAACCCCAATGAACGCAAAGGACTTTGAAGAGGACGATGGCAAGATGGCCAAATGGGTTGCTGATCAAACGCCAGCTAAACGGTGGGCTCAACCAGAAGAAGTGGCCGCATTGACGATGTTCTTAGCAAGTCCGCGAGCTGATTACATTCATGGAACAGCGGTTCCAATCGATGGCGGCTGGTTAGAAAAATAAAGTGGTTGTCCTGGAATTTCCAGGTGCAACCACTTTATTTTTTATATGAAGCAATTTCAATTAAATTGTTATCCGGGTCAGTAATGTAAATTGAAGTCATTTCGCCTTCGGATCCCATCTTTTTTTCAGGGCCTTCAACGATGTTTACAAAGTAACTTTTAAGGTGGTTTTCAACATCATTGATGTCATCACCGACAACGATGCATAAATCAGCCGCCCCAATTGTTGGATGGTCAGCTTTTAATTCGGTTGGCCGGTCGGTCTTTTGAAGCCGAATCAACTGGTGACCGCACCGTAATGTAGTGACATTTTCATCGGTTTGATCTTCAATGACAGGCATGTCAAAAACTTCGTGATAAAACCGCGTTGCTTGCGGAATGTTGCTGACCGTTAAAACAATATGATCAAGACGTCGAACACGCATAATGGGTGCTCCTTTCTAGAACAATTAATTAAACACATAATATTATACACAAAGCAACTTGATTCGTTAAAAAATTGATCAATAATTTTGAAAGCGTTTATTTTAAAGCGCTTTTGTTTTATAATCATAAATGTGAATATAACAAATAAGGAGAAAGCATATGGCAAAGAGATATGGTGCGATTGAAGCCGGTGGAACAAAGTTTGTTTGTGCTGTCAGTGATGAAAATTTAAACGTTTTAAAGCGGGTTAAAATTCCAACAACGGTTCCTGCCGAAACGATGAGTGAAGTTTTCAAGTTCTTTGAAGAAAACCCATGTGATGCAATTGGAATTGGTTCATTTGGTCCAATCGATGTTAACCGCAATTCAGATACATACGGTTACATTACAACAACGCCTAAGGAAGGCTGGGCAAATTATGATTTCCTTGGCGAAATGAAGAAACGGTTCGACGTTCCATACGCATGGACAACGGACGTTAACGTTGCTGCATACGGCGAATTAAAACGCGGAGCTGCTAAAGGACTAGACAGTTGCGTTTACTTAACTGTCGGAACCGGCGTCGGTGGCGGCGGGGTTGTTAACGGTAAATTGCTTGAAGGCTTTGGTCACCCTGAAATGGGGCACATGATCATGCGGCGTCACCCGGATGACAAGTACGAAGGCCATTGCCCATATCACAAGGATTGCCTTGAAGGATTAACAGCTGGCCCTGCAGTTGAAGCTCGGCACCATGGGGTAAAGGCATATGAAATTCCAAAGGATGACCATGACTGGGAAATTGAAGCATATTACCTTGCTCAGGCTTGCATGGACTTAACAGTTGTTCTTTCACCAGAAATGATTATCTTTGGTGGCGGAGTTTCAAAGCAAGAACAACTCTTCCCAATGATGCGTGAATCATTTAAGAAGCAAATGAACGGCTACTTGAAGACGCCTGACTTGGATAAATACATCGTTCACTGTGCATTAGGCGATGATGCCGGAATCACCGGATGCTTACTTTTAGCACAAGAAGAAGACGAAAAAGCAAATAAATAGTAAAAAAAACGAACTGATTTTTATCAGTTCGTTTTTTTGTTATCTAAAAGTGTTTTCCTTTTGGTTTATTCCACCAGCCAGAAGTCCTCTTTTTAGCAGGCTTCGTTTGTTTCCGTGGCGGAATTGGTTCTTCGGATGAAGAATTTGATTCGTGATTTGAATCTGTCGGAGTTGACTGATCAACCGGTTGATCGTCATTTTGAATTTCATAATCGGTTGCTGGTTCGATGAGAATGTCTTCATCTTCGGCAGGTGAAGTATTTTCCTCCGCGGTTCCAAAGATGACCCCTAATAATCCGGTCTTCTTCAAAATTGCGAGGTATGCAAGTCCAAAACCACCAGCAAGCACTGCACAGTAAATGAATGCGGTGACCTTTGATTCTGGAACAAAGAAGATCTTGATCAACTTGTTAATGACAAATGTAATTGCTAATAAGACAACGTTGATTTTAAGAATTTTACCAGCATAGCGCAGTTGGCCTTTTTGAATATAATTGCGCCGCAACATTAAGTAAACATCTAAGGTTACCAGCCCAAAGGCAATTGAAGTTGCCAATGTTGGACCGAATGCGCCAAAGAAGTAAATTGCAGGTGTTTGCAAAGCCAATTTTAAAATTACCCCGACACCGAATTTCTTAATCGCATAGCGCTGATAGCCCATTGATTGAACTGCAGTGAAGAAGTTCATGAAAAGGGCCAGAATAATACTGTTGATCAATGCAAATGACATTAACTGAGCACCGATTTTTTGGAAATCGAAGAAGATGCCGTTGACTTCCCAGGCTAAGATCGAGAGCAAAATTGATGCCGGAATCAAACATGCTAAGTTTAATTCAATGTTTTGTGAAAGAACAGTTCCGGTTTCCTTGCAGCTTTGCTTTTGCGCTAACAGCGGCAAAGATGTTTCGGAAATGGCCGTTGTTAATGAAATCACGACCGCGGTGATCTTATTCGGGTTGGCCGAGAAATAAGTAAAGAGGTCGCGCGCCGTTTTCAGCGGCATATCCATCATTCCGACCGCAATTGTTTTGAAAGTCATCTGATCGACAAATTGGAAAATCGTGATTGCTGATCCGATAACAACGAACGGAATGGCATCGTGAATGATTGCTTTGAAAATTGAAGGAATGTGATTATTGTCTGCTGGCAGACTTTGTTCGTACATTTCCTTATATTCATTGCGCTTTTTAAATCCGTGATATGTTAAGTACAGTAAACTGAAGACCGCCCCGACAAAGGCAGCAAATGTACTGTAGTTAACAGCCTTTAAGAAACTTCCGTGGAAAACTTCCATGATCACAAACGTCGTTGCGATGATAAAGATGACCCGCATGAGTTGTTCCCATAATTGAGAAATTCCATACGGTTGCATGTCTTGATTTCCTTGGAAGAATCCCCGAATCAAACTCATTGGCGGTAAAATTACCAACGCGGGAACGCAGCACCGAATGGTAACCGTTGTTGCCCGAACAGAAACAACCGGGCTCGTTGCCGCAATCCAAGGAGCGGCGACCCAGAAAATGATTCCGGAAATCAACCCCATCCCGATCATTACGATTATTCCGTACTTGAAGACCCGTAAACTGTTGCGAAATTTATTTTCACTATTGTATTCCGCAATTTGTCGGGCAATCGAAGACGGAAATCCTGATTGACTTAAAACAAGAAAAAGGGCGTATGGAGTATACGCTGAATTAAAGATTGCCTGAGCAGCATTTCGCTGTTCGAGGCTTCCCATCATCATTAACCAGGGAATTAAATAGATGATTCCGAGGACCCGTGAAAGGATACTCCCCATCATCATCCAAAAACTTCCAGATAATAATTTTTTCTTCATATATAATTCTCTCCAATACTAATTAAACATAACAAGTTTACCACTTTTGAATTGAATTTTAAAAGTTGATTATAAGATGAAAAAAGAGGTCGTGACAATTATGTCACAACCTCTTAATTATTTTGGTATAATCAGGTTCCAAAACAAACGAGTTGCGTGGAAGAACGTAAATCTCCGAATCTATGCTGGCGCGATTCGTTTGCTTTTCTGCTTCCACCACGCTCGTTTTTGATGTTTTGGCACGCCTTGTTTAATCATTAAAAGTTCCGTTTTCAACGTCACTTAAGAACCGTTTTAAGTGCGCGAAGTAAACCGGAGCATTATCGATCATATGGTGGTGACCACCGTAAGGAGTGGTTTCTAACCGAGCATGTGGAATATCATGGGCCATTCGTTTAGCAGACTTCAATGGCATTGTTTCGTGTTCACCGAATGTCAATAAGGTTGGCATTGTGATGTCTTTCATCCGGTTACGGATATCCCATTCTTTTAATTTTCCAGTTACAACGAATTCGTTGTTTCCTTGGAATGCGTTGTATACTGGAGTAGCCATTGTTGGAATCAAGTGGCGAATTGCCATTGGTTGCTTGCGGTCAACGTATTCCCGGTTCAAAACGTCAACGTAACCTTGGTAACGAGCGTTATCAAGGTCATTTTTGGCTTCGCATTCTTTCATGTAAGCAACAGCTTCAGGGGTCAATGTTTTTTCCCGAAGGGCGTTGATGTGTTCAAGGTATTCGTCAATGTTGTCGACCATTGATGAGATGATTAATCCCTTTAAGTGTTGGCCGTATTTAAGGGCGTACATCATTGCTAAAGCACCGCCCCATGATTGACCAATTAAATAGAAGTTATCATAGTTGAGCTTTTGCCGAAGTTCTTCTAATTCTTCAAGATAATAGTTGTAAGTAAGATATTTTTCAGCAATCTGAGGATCAGAGTAATCTGGTTGATCTGAATAGAATGAACCAAGTTGATCATACATTGTAACCTCAACGCCGAGATCAGCAAGCTCTTCTCCAAAGTTTTCCCAGTATTCATGGTTACCGCCAGGGCCGCCGTGGAGACAAAGTAATTTAATGTTCCCTTGGCCTTCGGTGTGAGTCCAAATGTGGTAGCCATTATCAAGTGTAATAATATGAGTTCCTTGACGCATGTTTTTTCACCTAATTTCCTCTAAATTAGTTTAATTGTAGCACTAATTTTAGAAAATGCTCAAACTTATAGTATATTAGAAGAGGAATGATCAATGAGAGGGTGATATTTGTGTTTGATAAGAAACAATTTGCACATGTCTTTGATGTGAAGGACTTTAACCGATTAGAAATTAATCTGACCGGAACAGATTTAGTTATCCGGCAAGCAGAAAATGCGGGCATCATCTACTATGGCGAACAAAAAGATGATGATCGGTTTGAAATGAAACAGGAAGGCCATACGTTGCGGGTAATTGAAAAGAGCGGCTTGAATGTTTTGAAAAAGACACTGGCCTTTAAATTTTCAGTCGGTAAAAGTCGGTTGGAAGTTACGCTCCCACGGACTGACTTTTTAAAGTTGAGTGCCGAAGTGACCAAGGGAGACGTAGCAATCGATAACGTTAAAACGTCAACGATTAATTTGATTGTTGGAAGTGGAGCATTAACAGTCGCTGATTCAACGATCGATAATTTGGATGTGAAGGCTCAAAGCGGAAACTTAGTGATGAAGAAGACGTTGCTTGGAAATGCCAAAATCGAAAACCGGACCGGCGATATTTTGCTGGATGAATTCCAAAGCGGCGATTCAATGACGGCGGCGTTTGCTGAAGGCCGGTTGAAGATGCGGAACGTAACCTTCAATGACGCTAAGATCACGCTTGGTCAAGGAGACGTACGGGTTCGTGGTTTTAAGGCTACAGGTGACTTTAACTTATCAACCAATATCGGTGATTTGTCATTACGGCAGATTCAGGCCCCAACGATTACGATTGCAGCGATTCGCGGAAACGATCTTAAGAATCCAGCTAGTGTTGAAGGGTTACCACAGCATGAACGCGGACATGCCGGAGCTTCGTTCTTAACGAGTGCAGGTCACTTGGATGTAAATAAGGAAATTGAAATTACAAAAGAATAAGGAAAAGATGTTGCGGTGGCAGCATCTTTTTTAGTTATTAGCAGTTGAAGAGTTTTTATTACAATGGGTAAGTCAGTTTTTTCCAGGGTGAATTCGATTCACGGAATTGCTGACTTTATTTTTTGATTCTAGGACATTTACTAACTGTTGAATTAGGGTCGCCTTTGTTTTTAACTCAAGAATTGGAACACTGATTGTTTGTGCTTACTCGATAAAATATTTTGCAAAACCCATCTTAACAATCTGTAAGATTAAAGCCGCTATTTGTGATAAATCGGATTTAAAAATTAATAATTTGCAATGAATGTTGCTTAATTTACCATTTCTTATCAATTTAAAGGCACAATAATGCGGAATTATTGCTATTTAGAACGAAAGCGAATAACATTATCAATCGGATAAAGATTATAAAAATCGAAATCTGGGGGATTACATATTAATAAAGAAAGGGTAAGTAAAGTGACAAAATTAAAAAAGAACTTTATTCGATTAATTGTATTGATCACATCGATGGTTTTAGTATTCATTCCATCACAAAATGATCTGCATGCTGCAGACTTAACAAGTTCTGAAGTCGATTCAATTACGACAAATGTGGGTTCTGCGACAGCAGGACAAAAAGTGCATTTCACAATGACTTTAGGAAATAGTAAACAGGTCGTTCATACAGGTGATACGATCCATGTTGAATTTCCCAAAGCAACGGCTGATGGAGCAGGGATAACAGGAGTTCCGCATACTGTTTCAATTAAATACGAAGATCCAAGTAATCCTGGTGATCCGTTAAATGGTCAGGATGTTGCAACTGCGCAAATTACAAACAGTGGGATCACAATTACTTTTAATAGTAAGATGAATGGTCATGTTTTAAATTCTGGTAAATTACAATTTACCGGGGTTGTTACAACTGAAAACGGAACCAAGCCTGCGAAAGTTAATAGTTGGCCGGATTCAAATTCAATTCCAACGCCTACAATTAAGGTAACATCAACGCCGTCAACTTCAAGTAATCAAGGTGGGACACCTAATATCGTTGCTCCCAAGGGAACCGTTAAAAAAAGCGGAACAATTGCTAATAATGGGAACATTAATTGGCAAGTCCATGGCGTGTTGACGAATAGTGGAACATCAACGATTAAGGATACTGCAAAAGACGGCCAGAAAATTGTTCCTGGATCAGTTAAGATAACTTATTTTGTTCAATATGAAGATGGAGAATGGGGAACAGCACATTTGACTTATTCGCAAACGAATTATCCGGTCTCAGAAGGAAAAATTTCGGTTACGGGTAATTCATTGACCATCACAGCTAATGAATATAATATTTCAGGTGCTTTGATGGGAGTTGATGAAAGCGGCGATTGGTATCCAGTAAAACAAGTGGCATATACAATTACTTATCAAACCAAAGTTTCATCAAACGAACAAGCAAATCAGTGGCAAAATACAGCTAATCAAACAAATCCTAACGGTACATCTGCTGGTTCAGCAACAGCAACTGTAAAGAATGATTGGCATGGAACGATTAATGGTTCGCAACCTAAATATGGAGTCAGTTTACTTAAGGTTGGTGAACAAAACGGAAAGGTTGTAGGTTTAGCAGGAGCAACTTTTCAAATTAGCGGGAATGGAATTACGAAAGATGCAATTTCAAATCAAACTGGATATTTTAATTTTAATGGCCTTCCAACTGGAACATATACAATTAAAGAAATTAAAGCTCCGAAGGGATATAAGCTTAATCCAGAAGTAATAACTGTGAAAATTAGTGACACAGGAGTTACAACGGTTACTGTAAATGGAAAGAATATTACAAACGATGCAAAGGTTGTTGATACGCCGATTGCAACTGCATCAAGTAGCAGTTCAATCAAAAGGAGTGTCAAATCTTCAAGTAGTATTAAAAGGAGCTCAAGCATTAAGAGTTCATCAAGCAAGGTTTCATCAAGCAGCAAGAAGAGTTCAAGCATTAAGAGTTCATCAAGTAAGAAGTCAAGCTCAAGCAAGATTTTAAGCAGTGCAAAGAGTTCAAGCATTAAGAGGTCATCAAGTCAGAAATCAAGCTCAAACAAGATTTCAAGCAGCAGTAAGAAGAGCTCAAGTGTTAAGAGCTTATCGAGTCAGAAGTCAAGCTCAAGTAAGGTTTCAAGCAGCAGTGAGAAGAGCTCAAGCATTAAGAGTTCACCAAGTAAGAAGTCAAGCTTAAGTAAGATTTCAAGCAGTGAGAAGAGCTCAAGTATTAAGAGTTCATCAAGTAAGAAGTCAAGCTTAAGCAAGATTTCAAGCAGTGAGAAGAGCTCAAGTATTAAGAGCTTATCGAGTCAGAAGTCAAGCTCAAGTAAGGTTTCAAGCAGCAGTGAGAAGAGTTCAAGCATTAAGAGCTCATCAAGTCAGAAATCAAGCTCAAGCAGTAGCAAGAAGAGTTCAAGTGTAAAGAGCTCATCAAGTGCAGTCAAGAGCAGCAGTTCAAAGATTGCATCAAGCAGCAAGAAATCATCAAATTTGAAGAGTAGTTCAAGCAAGGTAATTTCAAACAGCAGCAAGAAGAGCTCAAGCATTAAGAGTTCATCAAGTAAGAAGTCAAGCTTAAGTAAGGTTTCAAGCAGCAGTGCAAAGAGTTCAAGTATTAAAAACTCATCAAGCAAAGAAACAAGCTCAAGCAAGATTTCATCAAGTAGCAGTAAGAAGAGCTCAAGTGTAAAGAATCCATCAAGTGCAGTCAAAAGCAACAGCTCAAAGATTGCATCAAGCAGCAAGAAATCATCAAGTTTGAAGAGTAGTTCAAGCAAGGTAATTTTAAGCAACAGCAAGAAGAGCTCAAGCATTAAGAGCTCATCAAGCAAGGAATCAAGCTCAAGTAAGGTTTCAAGCAGCAGTGAGAAGAGTTCAAGTATTAAAAACTCATCAAGCAAAGAAACAAGCTCAAGCAAGATTTCATCAAGTAGCAGTAAGAAGAGCTCAAGTGTGAAGAGTTCATCAAGCAAGGAATCAAGCTCAAGCAAGATTTCAAGCAGTGAGAAGAGCTCAAGTGTGAAGAGTTCATCAAGCAAGAAGTCAAGCTCAAGCAAGATTTCAAGCAGCAAGAAGAGCTTAAGTGTAAAGATCTCATCAAGCAGTAAAGAGAGCTCAAGTATTAACAGCTCATCAAGTAAGAAATTAAGCTCAAGTAAGGTTTCAAGCAGCAGTGAGAAGAGCTCAAGCATTAAGAGTTCATCAAGCAAGAAGTTAAGTTCAAGCAAGATTTTAAGCAGTGCAAAGAGTTCAAGTGTAAAGAGCTCATCAAGTGCAGTCAAGAGCAGCAACTCAAAGATTGCATCAAGCAACAAGAAATCATCAAGTTTGAAGAGTAGTTCAAGCAAGATTTCAAGCAGCAACAAGAAGAGCTCAAGCATTAAGAGCTCATCAAGCAAGGAATCAAGCTCAAGTAAGGTTTCAAGCAGCAGTGAGAAGAGCTCAAGCATTAAGAGTTCATCAAGTAAGAAATCAAGTTCAAGCAGTAGTAAAAAGAGTTTAAGCGTGAAGAGCAATTCATCATCAATGAAATCAGCAACAGTCAAGAGCCACCGTAGTGGTAATCGGCCTGTAAAGAGCTCAAGTATTAAGAGCTTATCGAGTCAGAAGTCAAGCTCAAGTAAGGTTTCAAGCAGCAGTACGAAGAGTTCAAGTATCAAGAATTCAATAAATCAGGAATCAAGCTCAAGTAAGATTCCAAGCAGCAGCAAGAAGAGTTCAAGCATTAAGAGCTCATCAAGTCAGAAATCAAGTTCAAGCAAGATTTCAAGCAGCAAGAAGAGTTCAAGCGTAAAGAGTTCAAGTAAGAAGTCGTCAGTTGAATCAAGCAGTAAAGAAGTTGCAAGTTCATCATCAATGAAGTCAGCAACAGTCAAGAGTCACCGCAGTGGCAATCGTCCTGTAAAGAGTTCATCATCAGTTGAATCATCAAGCAGCATCAATACTGAATCAAGTTCAACGATCAACACGGTTTCATCAAGCTCAGCTAACAAGCCAAGCAAGAACATTGAAACAAGTGTGGAAGTCCCATCAAAGGCTTCAACGATCAGTTACGTCAACAAGTCGACTGAAAAATCGGTTCCTGTAACTGTAAGCAGTGAAACGAACACAATGGTTGCAAGTTCAATTTCATCAGCAGTGCGGACAGGATCAGGTTCAAGTTCATTTGGAAGCTCAATGATCAACAAGCCAACGTTGGTATCAAGCTCAATGAACGTTCCAGCAACAAGCTGGTCAAAGGAAAACGTGAACGGCAGTTCAGCAACGACGGTTGGAACAACGGTGATCATATACTCCCAAAGCGAACTTCCAAATAAGGGAAGCAACAGGATTGTTAACAAACCGACAATCAGTAGCACAACACCGCAAAACACAACTGTAATTAATCACAGCATGATGGCTGTTGAAAACAGCAGTAGCCAAGCTATTCAAAGTAATATTGATACTGAAAGCAATCAATTAACTGTGAATGCTCAAAATACACAAAGTGGTAAGAACAGTAACAATAGTCATGGCGAAAACTTACCGCAAACCGGTGAAAAACAATATGCAGTTCCATTCATTATCGGGATTGTGATGCTCACAAGTGCTGCTGGTGTAATGATTTTTAGTAAGAAAAAATAATAAATTCAAATGAAAAACGCCCTGCGGTAACTTACCGCAAGGCGTTTTCTTAATTTATTTCAATTCTTCATAATCAACATTTAATTCACAGTTTTCAAGTTGGAGCGAGTAAGTAATGTCTTCATTACCGCGGACGGTCATTTCCATGTCAGTTGAGTAAATGACTAATCCAAGTTGATGACCTTTCAGCAGATGATAGAACATTGGTTGAAGGTCCAGCTCAAATTGATAGAACGTCTTCGGAACGAGCTCATCCGTTTTCCATGGATGTTCACGGTTTTGAAGATTGATGTGTCCCTTCGTGATCATTTTCCACGGGGTCGGTTTTGCAAGTTTGAATTCTTTTAAATCATCTGGCCGCCACTGATAACCGGCATCGAGCGCCTTTATATCAAGGGTTGTCGGAACTTCGCCCAGTCGTTTGGCCATTCCGAAGTCAACGAGCATGAAGCTCAGCATGCCTTTATCCACGCTTGATGCAACGTCCAGCTTAACGTGCGGACACCCTTGAAGGTAGATGTCATGTTCCAGTTTTTCCGTTTTGAAAATCAACCGATTATTATTCAATGCATTTTTTTCATCACTTAAAAGGTCCGTCCGCCATTGATTCCAGTTCTTTTTGTACTGATCAAAGGCAGCTTGTTCAAGCTGGTCATTAAATGATGCGACTGCTGATGCAGCTGCATGGTCAACGAGTTGCTCATTTTCAAAGCCCAATTGATGAGTTTCTGGATTTTCAGTATGCCAACCGTTGAATGAATGCCAAGTGCTTTCGCAACTGTTATCCTGAACGCATACATCAGGCAACAATTCATTGGCATGGTTCTGAACGCCATACAACTTGTTGGCAAGCCAAAGGTTCATCATATCAGTAAAGTCGATTGATTGAAAATTGTTGATGTAAATGTGTTGCCCTTGGTGAAGAAAAATTTTTTTGACGACTGGTAGTTTGTCGAGTTCACGATACAGGTTATATACGTTTCGCGGCTTAACATTCCAATCATTTAATCCATGAACCATTACGACATCACACTTAATGTTTTCAACGTCTTTAAGATAGTTGCGAGCGTCCCAAAATGAGTTGTAATCACCGGTTGCGCGGTCTTGATCAGCTGTGATTTCAGCAAGATCACGGTTGAACTGGTCTTTGCATTTCAAGTAATCGCCGGCTTGCTTTTGCCGACTGAAGCATTCTTCAGTAAGAATGTCAGCATCTTCGCCTGGAAAGCCGCCGGGAGCAATTACAAGCCCGCCGTCACGGTAGTAGTCATACCAGCTTGAAATGGCAGCTTCTGAAATGATTGTCTTCAAACCGTCAACGCCGGTGGTGGCTGCCGCTGTTGCTAAAGTTCCAAGGTATGACTTCCCGGTCATTGCAACGGCGCCGTTACACCACCATGCTTTGATTTCGATGTTATCAGTCTTGTTGGTGAATGCTCGTCGATTGCCGGCTAACCACTCAATGATTGCAATGGTTGATTCGGTTTCTTCTTTTGAGCCGCAAGTTCGTTCACCATCAGAATCCATTGTTCCGATTCCAGCGGCGTAAACAGCCGCGTATCCGCGTGCAAGGAAGTAGTCGTTTAAGGTAACGGCCTTGGCGTGACCGAACGTTTCTTCAGCAGTTTGCGTTTCACCTTTAACTTGGCGCGCAGGCGGGAGTTCAACGGCTGGTTCATGAAATTCAACGTCTTCATATGTATTGCTGTTGGGTTGTTTGCGATTAAGCGGAATGTCAACATTATGCATTAACTTGTCAGCCGTATGATCATTTGTCCCTTGATTGTAGGGACTTGCGGTGTAAAGTGCTGGAACCTTTAAACCAGCGTTGGTTTCAGCAGGCCGAATGATTTCGGCTTTCAGCAGGTCGCGTTTGCCATCATGATCAGTATCCAAGGATGATTCAACGTAAACAACTTCCCGAATCAATTTGGAAGTGTCAAATACCGGTTGCGTCTTTCCATTGAAAATCAACGGTTTTTGATTAACTGGTAAATTCCAAAAGTGTTTAAAGTAGCCATTAGCAGCCAGCAAATCAAGGTAGGTCCGTCCGCCCTTGCCATGAGTACAAAGCAAATCATACCAAGCATCGATCAAGTCGGCCGCATTGTTTAACTGATCGTGGTGGAAAAGGTGCAGGTCATCCATTTTTTCAAATAGATGATCGATTTCAAAGTCATCGTTAACTTCAAAGCCTAATAGTTGCATCGCAACCGTGTAGAAGACTTCAAGCGTCAATTGCTGATGATCAAGATAATCCTTTAAGTCTTGATCAGTGGTTGCGAGCAATGCGTGCAATTTTTGATCAAATGCACTTGAACTTTGAACTTCGATCAACGCACACCGCAGAAAATGAAGGTAAAGGTCATTTAATGGCAGTGCGCATGAATCAGCATCCAAAAAATTAATTTTTTGAAGTTCATTAATTTTTTGCTGGTGATCAACTTTGAGATGTGCGAACTGGTTAATTTTCATTTAAAATTCCTCCCATCAGAGTTTAATTTAAGTATATCAAGATTGACGATTACATGACAAAAAAAGGAAGGCATGATAAGATAGTAGTTGAAATATTTGTTCGGAGTGGAGTTTGTCAACCTTAGGCAAACTCTTTTTTTATAGGCAGTCGATGCGAGTCGAGAAAGGAATTTGATTGTGGAATTTTTAGGAACATTATGTTTGGTATTGATCACAACTTCATTGGCAGGTCACTTTAGCCGGCGAATCGGGGTTCCAGCTGTCATTGGGCAGTTGCTGGTTGGAATTTTGATTGGCCCGGCCGTTTTAGGATGGGTACATAACAACGCGTTTATGCATACTTTTTCTGAGATTGGCGTCATCATTTTGATGTTTATCGCAGGGCTTGAAAGTGACCTTGGAATGTTGAAAAAGTATTTTAAACCAGCACTGGCGGTTGCTTTCAGCGGTGTTGTTTTTCCCGTGGTGCTGATTTACTTTTTCGGAAAGTTATTTCACTTTTCGTTTGAACAGGCGATTTTTCTGGGAGTGACTTTTTCGGCAACTTCGGTCAGCATTTCAGTTGAAGTTTTAAAGGAATTGAAGCGGCTGAAGTCAAAAGAAGGAACGACGATTCTAGGAGCGGCCGTGATCGACGATATTATTTCAGTGATCATTTTAAGCGTGCTTGTAAGTATGTTCAGTAACGTTGCTAAGGCTCAAGGTGGCCACCATTCAAGCAACCTTTGGATGAGCTTTTTATTGGATGCCCTTTACTTTGTGATGATTTTCTTCCTGTTTGAATGGATCGCGCCGAAGATGATGCGGCTGGGCGAGCATTTGAAAGTGGCCTCATCGGTTACGTTAATGTCGATCGTTTTGTGCTTAGGCATGGCATGGCTTGCCGAACAGGTCGGTTTAAGCGATGTTGTGGGGGCGTTCTTTGCAGGAGTTGCAATTGCTCAAACACCGTATAAGCAGGAAGTGGATTCTAATATTGAACCGATTGGCTATGCTGTGTTTATTCCGGTATTTTTTGTCAGCATTGGGTTGAATATGACGTTTAAAGGCTTTTTTGATGACTTGATTTTTATCGTTTCGTTAACGATTTTAGCATTGATCACCAAGTGGCTTGGTTGCGGCTTGGGGGCAAAAGTTTTAGGAATGAATTACGATTCAATGAACATTATTGGATCGGGAATGGTTTCGCGCGGTGAAATGGCCCTGATCATCGCTCAAATCGGGTATGAAGCCCATTTGCTGAATTCAGAATACTATTCCAGCGTAATTTTTGTAATTATTCTGACGACGCTTGCAGCACCATTTATGCTTAAAGCAGCAATTAAACGGCAGATGCGCAATGAAAAGTGAAAATGAATATTGAATGAATAACCCTTGAATTTACTGAAGATTAGTAGGTTCAAGGACTTTTTCATTGTATAATGACCATCAGAGATCCTATAAGAAATCAGGTAAGTGAAATGAAGTTATCGGAGAAAGGGTACAAATTAATTGTTAAAGTGTATCAGCTCCCATTTATTTTAGTAATGCGACGAACAATGCTGATGCTTTTTCCGTTTGCAGTTTTAGGCAGTATTGCATCGGTTTTCAATGTTTCAATTTTATCGCGGACAGGATTTATTGGAAATGTTTTCTACATTACTCAATGGTTGCCGCACGTTGCGCGAATCCGCTCAATGTTTGCCGCTTTTAGTATGATGACGGTCAAAATTTTAGCAGTATTGGCTGCATATCAAGCAGGTTCCCAAACTGCGCGGTTATACCATAAAAATCCTGAAATGACCGGGATGACTGGAATGTTGGCTTTCTTGATTATTGCTTTGCGTCCAGTCCAACGGCAATATGGGCCGCAAACGTTTCTTCAATTTAGTGTCAATAATAATTTGATGGGAATTCAAGGGCTTTTGATTGGAATTTTGATTGGATTTATTACAGGGCAGATTTTTCGAATTTTTAACCGCAAGCCAATTTCGATCCGCTCAGATTCGTTTTCGCGGGCTTACCGGACAATTATCCCGGTTATGATCACCCTTGGAGTAGCAATTATTGTTAATCAACTGATCATTCAAGCTTATAAATATCAAATCCCATCAGGAATTTCAAACTATTATCAAGCATTGTCGTCAAAAAAACACGGCCTAATAATGACCTTGATTTTGGGGGCGTGGTCGAGTTTCTTAGCATGGCTTGGACTAAGCGGTCCGTATAACCATGCAAATTTTAATGATGATCCCGCAGCGGTTGCAGATCTAACTTATGCTTTGAAACACCACAGTCCGTGGAATGTTCCGTATAAGTATACGCAAACAACGTTGTATCACAGTTTTGGAACGTTTGGCGGAGTCGGCTCAACTTTAGCACTTGTGATTGCAATCATCATTGTTGCGCGGACAAGCCGGTATCATCAGGTTGCGCGGTGGGCAGTTTTTCCAACGTTATTTAATGCTAACCAGCCGATTTTATTAGGAATTCCGGTTTTATTTAATCCAATTTTCTTAGTTCCTTTTGTGGTCACGCCAGTAGTCAATATGCTGATTGCGGCGTTGGCAATTCATTTTCAAATTATGCCGCCGGTAACGTATCCATCACCGCTTGATACGCCGGGGGCTTTGTCGGCATTTATCGGCACGGGCGGCAACTTCATGGCACTATTAATCGGAATTTTAATTATGACACTTGATGTACTAATTTATATTCCATTTGTTAAACTTTCCGAACAGGTGCATAACGAAATGAAAATCAAGGAACGGCAACGGTTAAGAATGCGGTAATAAGGAAGTGAAGAAGATGGATGCACGTAAGAAACGCAGTGGGATTTTCTTATTGGTTGCAGGAATCATCATGTTAGCGATGGCAATTCCGTCGTATTTTTGGACGCGCAATAACATTGATGAACTTGCTCATTGGCAAAATTCCAGACTTTCGCCGGTGATTATGATTCCCGGAAGTTCAGCAACGGTCAACCGGTTTGATGATATGGTCAAGTTGCTTAATCAAACTGATCACCAAAATCATAGTTTATTAAAGGTCAAAGTATTCAATGATGGGAAGATCAAATATTATGGCAAAATTCGTTCTGGCGATAATGAACCAATCATTGTGGTCGGTTTTCAAAATAATCATGATGGGTATAGCAACATTCTGAAACAGGCAAAAATGTTCAACGAAGCATTCCAAGCGCTGCAAAAGAAATATTATTTCAACAATTATAAAGCGATTGGACATTCAAACGGCGGTTTGGTTTACACGGCTTTTTTGGAAAAATATTATAAAGATTATGATGTTCGAATGACGAGTTTGATGACGATTGGTTCGCCGTTCAACTTTGATGAAACGAATCTCAAATATAAAACGCAGATGTTGTCTGACTTCATTAAAGCACGGAAAAATATTCCAAAGAATCTAACGGTTTATTCCGTTGCGGGAACTGAAAACTATGATTCTGACGGATTGGTTCCGTTAAATAGTGTGGAAGCGGAAAAATATGTTTATCAAGGACAAGTTAAGCATTACACCGAAATTACGGTTACCGGCGTGAATGCTGAACACTCTGATTTGCCGCAAAATCAGCAGATCGTTGATCTAATTCAGAAATATATCTTAACTTCTGATTATCCAGCTCCGGGTGCCGGAACAGGTCATCAGCAGGTAAAGCAATAAAATTAAGTGCCTCTTCGGTTTATCGAATGATTTGCTTTTGGTAAAATAAAAGTAAATGAGCTTTGAGAAAGGAGCGGCACTTTTTTGCATACTTTGGGGATTATAATTGGAGTTATTTGGATCATTAACTTACTGGCTGCAATTATTACGGTTTTCCATGAAAAACGCGATATTTCAACGACGTGGGCATGGCTGCTGGTGCTTGTCTTTATTCCGATTTTTGGATTTTTGCTGTATCTGTTTGTGGGACGCAAGATTTCGCATGATAAGATCTTTACGATTCAAAAGGAACAGGAAAAGGTTATCAATTCGCTGACACGGCGGCAAAAAGAAATGTGGCAAAAGCGGGACTTGGACAAGAATAGTACCCAGCAGGAGCGCGAACTAGAGCATCTATTCCTTGAATCTGAAGGAGCGTTTTTAACGACGAATAATCAAACAAAACTGTTTGATGATGGTAAAGCCTTTTTTGATTCGCTGCTAAAGGATATTAAAAATGCCAAGCACAGCATTCATATCGAATTTTATACATTTTATGCAGACAAAATCGGCCACAAGGTCCTGCACGCCTTAGAGGATGCAGCCGAACGCGGCGTTGAAGTTCGAGTCCTGTATGATATGTGGGGTTCGATTGGGACGAACTACAAGTTTTTTAAGCGGTTAGAACAGCTGGGCGGTGAAGCTCAAGGATTCATTTCGAGTTCCGAAAAGCAGTTGATCACCACGCCGCGCTTAAACTATCACGATCACCGCAAGCTGGTGATTATCGACGGTAAAACGGGCTATATCGGTGGTTTCAACATTGGAGATCAGTACCTTGGCCGGCTTGAAAAGTACGGCTATTGGCGCGATACCCACATGCGTGTTTACGGAATGGTAACGATTCAAATGCAAGCCCGGTTCATGATGGACTGGAATACAACTTGCCGGCGGACAACGAAGAGCCGGTTTGAATTTGAAAAGAAGTATTTCCCGGTCTTTGAAGGCAACGGCAAGACGAAGATGCAGATCGTTTCATCTGGTCCGGATAGCGAACGCCATTCGATTCGGCGCGGATACCAAAAGATCATTTCAACTGCGCAACGCTACTTGTATATTCAAACTCCTTATTTGATTCCAGATGATTCAGTTTTGGAATCATTGGTGATTGCGGCACTTTCAGGAGTTGATGTTCGAATCATGATTCCAAGCAAACCTGATCACCCGTTTGTTTATCGAGCAACGGAATATTATGCGAAGTATTTGGTTAATAATGGGGTCAAAGTTTACCGGTATGACAATGGCTTCCTGCATGCTAAGACGATGATTACCGATGATACGATTGCTTCAGTCGGGTCAGCCAACCTCGATTTTCGAAGTTTCGAGTTGAACTTTGAATGTAACGCATTCTGTTATGACGCGGATTTGACTCGTCAGTTAAAGATAATTTATGAAAAAGATTTGGAACACTGTACCGAATTAACCCCAGAATACTTTGAAAAACAATCATGGTGGCGAAAATTCAAACAGTATTTTTCACGGCTGTTATCGCCGATCTTATAAAACAAAAATGGAATCGGATTTTTCCGATTCCATTTTTGTTTATTCATGATTTCTGAACTTCGGTCGTTTCAAAAGCAAATTCAATCCAACGGCGCATATACTGGCAATTACGATTCCGTTTCCGAGGAAAAGTTGAAGTGATTGCGGCAATGCCTGAAAAATGGTTGGGTAAACTGAGACGCCTAATCCGGCACCAATTGAAATAGCAACGATCAACGTGTTGCGTTCATCGGTAAAGTCGACTTTCAAAAGCATGCGAATTCCTTGAACACTGATCATGGAGAACATAACAAGCATTGCGCCGCCTAGAACCGGGGTGGGAATGATGGTTGCTAATGCGCCGATTTTCGGAAGCAGCCCCATCAGCATCAGCAAGCATGCTGCCCAATAAATTGGTCGTTTTGTCCGAATTCCGGAAAGTTCAAGTAATCCGACATTTTGAGAAAAAGTCGTATATGGAAAAGTGTTAAAGATTCCGCCCAGGATCACAGCTAAACCTTCAGCCCGGTATCCTTTCTTTAGGTCTTCTTTTTGAATATCACGGTCAAGCAGATTTCCTAAAGCAAAGAAAACCCCGGTCGATTCAACCATTGAAACTAAAGCGATGATAATCATTGTTAACGATGGTGAAAGGGCAAACCGCGGCATACCGAAGTAAAACGGTTGGGGAACGTGGAACCATGCGGCTTGGGTAACGGGTTTGAGAGAAACCATTCCCATGAATG
Organism: Candidatus Ligilactobacillus faecavium; assembly: GCA_019120355.1. GTDB lineage: Bacteria > Bacillota > Bacilli > Lactobacillales > Lactobacillaceae > Ligilactobacillus > Ligilactobacillus faecavium. Next base: position 10,398 of record DWVG01000017.1, on the reverse strand, counting down.
AGGCAATGATCGTTCCGCCAATTAAGCCGATCAAAACGGCAATCGAACGGATAAATCCTTTACCCCAAAATTGAATTGCAAGGATAATTAAAATCGTAATGCCGCCGATTGCGATATTCGGCAGTGAACCGAAAGATTTGCTGGCAACGGTTCCGCCGCCGAGATTTTGGACAGCAATTGGAATCAGAGTTAGTCCGATAACGGTAATTAAACTGCCTGTTACAACAGGTGGGAAAAGTTTCCGAATCTTGGCAAATTGACCGGCAATCAGGAAAACGAAAATTCCGGCAACGATGATTGACCCATACATTGTTCCGATTGAATATTCGTGCCCAATCATTTTGAGCGGTTCAACGGCTTGAATGGCACACCCTAAAATGACAGGCAAGCCAATGCCAAAGTACCGGTTGCGTGCAAGCTGAAGGAAAGTAGCCAAGCCGCACATGAAAATGTCGATTGAAACCAAATAGGTCATTTGAGTGCTAGAGAAGTGCAACGCAGTTCCGATTAGCAATGGAACGGCAACCGCTCCAGAGTACATTGCCAGTAAGTGTTGAATTCCTAAAATAAATGCTTTGCGATGATTGACTTCAGATGATGGCTGGTTCATAGTTAATCCTCCATAAAGGTGACGTGTTGATCAGCAAGTGATTTGATTCGAACTAAAGATTCAAGCTGGTATCCTGAATCGCGAAGTTGTTGACCGCCTTTCTGAAAGGTCTTTTCAATTACGATTCCAATTCCAGTAAGAGTACATTTGGCTTGATCACATACTTGAATTAGGCCATTGACCGCTTCGCCATTTGCCAAAAAGTCGTCAATAATCAAGACATGATCAGTTGCACTGATGAATTTACGATCAACTAAAATATGATTGGTAACCTTTTTGGTGTATGAAAAAACGTCAGCGTGGTAGCTGTTGTTATCTTGAATTGCACTTTTAGATTTGCGGGCAAAAACGACCGGAACGTTGAAAGCCAAACCAGTCATCAAGGCCGGTGCGATTCCGGAAGCTTCAATCGTTAAAATTTTAGTAACTGGTTGGTCATCAAAGAGGTGCTTGAATTGCTGACCGATGCGGTGCATTAATTGCGGATCGATTTGATGATTCAGAAATGAATTGACTTTTAAAATGTCACCATCAAGGACTTCGCCATCTTGTAAAATACGTTGTTTAAGTTCTTCCATGTGTAAAAAATCCCTTCATTTTTGCTTGTAAATGCTGACAGGAAAACAAATGCAAAAATGAACGGACTTAAAATGATTCCGAACACTTAAAGCTTATAGTCCGATGTTTTACGGTATCGGGTAGAAACTTGCTAACCATATCATAGCGATTATATAAGCAAAAAGTTAATTTAAATGTTAATTATATTATGAACGATTATTTTGAATTGTCAAACATTGATGAACAATTTCGGAAACAAAAGGCGATTTTGCTCTTGAAAATCACTGGGGATTTCTATAAAATAATTAATGGTCATTTTAAGAATTTTGAAGGGGAAAACGAAAATGGAAACCTTTGATTATGAAGATGTGCAATTAATTCCAAATAAATGTGTTTTGAAAAGTCGGAAAGAGGCGGATACCCGAATTAAATTTGGCTCTCGCACGTTTAAATTACCGGTCGTTCCGGCGAACATGGCAAGCGTGATTGATGAAAATCTAGCTTTATGGTTAGCTCAAAACGGGTACTTTTATGTGATGCACCGGTTTGAACCGCAAACGCGGGCAGCGTTCGTCCAACGGATGCACCAACAAGGTCAATTCGCATCGATTTCAATTGGAATTAGGGATCGTGAATACCAATTAGTTGATCAATTAAAGGAAATGCATGCAGTTCCGGAATATATCACGATTGATGTTGCGCATGGTCATTCGGATTACGTAATGAAAATGATCGATTATATTAAGAAACAATTGCCAGAAAGTTTTGTGATTGTTGGCAATATTGCAACCCCGCAAGCGGTAATTGATTTAGAAAATGCCGGTGCCGATGCTACGAAAGTTGGAATTGGGCCCGGAAAAGCATGTATTACTAAATTAAAAACCGGTTTTGGAACTGGTGGCTGGCAATTAGCAGCGATTCAAGCATGCAGTGCGGTCGCTCATCATCCGATCGTTGCAGACGGCGGGGTGCGGTATAATGGCGACATTGCCAAGTCGATCCGGTTCGGCGCTTCAATGGTAATGATCGGATCAATGTTTGCCGGTCATTTGGAATCACCGGGTGAGGTCGTAACGATTGACGGTCAAAAGTATAAGAAGTACTGGGGCTCAGCTTCATTCGTTCAGAAAAATGATGTGCACAACATTGAAGGAAAACAGTTATTAGTACCATATCGCGGTAAAATCAGTGATACGTTGCAAGCCATGCAGGAGGATTTGCAGTCGTCGATTTCGTATGCCGGTGGTCGGAAATTAACTGATTTACGGAAAGTTGATTATGTGATCGTTAAAAATTCAATTATTAATGGCGATCAATTAGGAGAATAAAAAAAGAAGGTTGCAATCGCAACCTTCTTTTTTTATCGGATTCCAAAACAAACGGAGCTGCGACGCGAAGCTAGTGAAGGACTCAAATCTTCGAATCTATGCTAGCGCGATTCGTTCGCTTTTCTGCTTCCACACGCTTGTTTTGAACGTTTTGTCGCACCTTTTTATTGAATACTTACAAATGAATTGAATTTCATATATTCATAGTGCAACCGCATGCTTGAAAACTCAAACGGCGTTCCGTTATCAAGGAAGAAGATGCCTTCCATAACGCCGACCGGTTGAGTTGGATTAAGTTTCAGCAGTTCTTGATCTTGCTGATTTGACGGTTCGGCAAAAACCGACATGAATGACTTTGAAACGGATTGCTTTAATTCCCGGTGAACATAGTCGAAAATCGACTTTTCGAGAATACTGCTGCTTAACTTTGGAAGCAGCTTGATTGGAATAAAGCCAGTTTCAATCATAAATGGCTGATCGTCAAAGAACCGCAACCTTTTGATCTGGTACACAAAGTCTTCACTTTCAAGAAAGAGGTCGCGTTGTAGTTCGGCGGTTGGACGGACAACGTCGAAACTTAAAACTTTGACGCTGGGTTTTTCACCGTTTAATTGGAAGTTGTCTGAAATTCCGAGGTTCTTCCCAGAACCGTAATTGAATACAGATTCATTCTTTAAGTAAAGTGGATTGATGAATGTTCCGGAACCGCGCTTTTTAAAAATAATCCCGTCACTGGCCATCCGGCTGAGTGCCCGTTTGATCGAACTGCGGCTTACATTGTATTTTTCTGCAAGGCTGCGTTCATCAGGCAATTTCATGTCTGGGAATTCATTATTAAAAATTTTCTTTTTTAAATCGGTGATAATTTGCTGGTAAATCAATTCAGCCATGATTAAACTCCTATTGTTATAGTGCTATTACCAGTTAAGCACATGGCCGCGAAGATGACAAGTGAAATCTAGAAAGACAAATTAATGCATGAAAAATGTAAAAAGTGTATAATTCCTTTTAGGAAAATTTATTTCAATGAAGAAGTAAGTTTTTAATTACATAAGAACGTTAGAGATCAACTCTAATAGGAGGATATTATGGCATCAGTATTAGTTGTAGGCGGAGCCGGATATATCGGTTCACATATGGTCGACCGTTTAATTGAAAACGGCGAAGATACAGTTGTCGTTGATAACTTATGCACAGGACACCGTGCAGCTGTTAGCGACAAAGCAAAATTCTATGAAGGCGATATCGCAGACAAAGACTTTATGCGGAAGGTATTCAAGGAAAACCCTGATATCGATACAGTAATTCACTTTGCTGCATACTCATTGGTTGGCGAATCAATGCACAAACCTTTGAAATACTTTGATAACAACATTACAGGCTTGATCAAGCTTCTTGAAGTTATGAAAGAAGTCGGTGTAAAGAACTTAGTCTTCTCATCATCAGCTGCAACATATGGTATTCCAGATCACATGCCGATCAAGGAAACAGACCCACAAAACCCAATCAACCCTTACGGTGAAAGTAAGTTAATGATGGAAAAAATTATGAAGTGGGCTGACGAAGCTTACGGCATCAAGTGGGTTGCATTACGTTACTTCAACGTTGCCGGTGCAAAGCCGGATGGTTCAATTGGTGAAGACCACGGTCCAGAAACTCACTTGGTTCCAATTATTTTACAAGTTGCTCAAGGCAAGCGTGATAAGCTTCAAATCTATGGTGACGACTACAATACTCCAGATGGAACCAACATTCGGGATTACGTTCACCCATACGATTTAGCCGACGCTCACATTTTGGCAATGAACTACTTGCGTGACGGCAATCCATCAGATGCATTCAACTTGGGTTCATCAACTGGATTCTCAAACTTAGAAATGTTGAAGGCTGCCCGTGAAGTTACAGGAAAAGAAATTCCTGCAGAAATTGCCGGCCGGCGTGGCGGTGACCCGGATTCATTGGTTGCAGCTTCAGACAAGGCCCGCAAGATCTTAGGTTGGGAACCAAAATATGATGATGTTCATAGCTTGATCGAAACGGCATGGGCATGGCACTCAAAGCATCCAAATGGTTTTGATGATAAAGATTAATTAAGAATGATTTTAGACGTGAAATGGTTTAAATTCCATTTCACGTTTTTTAATTCAAAATAATAAGTGATACATTTTACTCTAATTAAAGATATGAGATAATGGAGGCGTAGAACGATACTACTTAATTACAGGAGATTAAAAATGGACATTTTACAACATACATTTGGACGTTATCAGAATGAAAAGGTTACGGAAATTACGTTGGTCAATGACAATGGGGTTGAAGTGTCGTGTCTAACGATGGGCGCAATTTGGCACCGGTTCGCAGTACCGGAAGATGACGGAACGAAGAAAAACTTGTTGCTGAGTTTTGACGGAATTGACGATTATTATTCAAATAATCAAAACATTTGTAAGTCGATTGGTCGCGTTGCTGGCCGAATCAAAGGCGCTTCATATGATTTGAACGGTAAGCATTATCAATTACCGGCAAATGAAAACGACAATACATTGCACGGTGGCCCGAACGGCTTTTCAACGTTGAATTGGAACTATTCAACTTCAATTTCGAAGAATGGCATCAGTGTTATTTTTCAACGGAAAATCGATGAGGAAATGGACGGCTTTCCGGGCAACATTTTGGCAACGATTATTTACACGTTGAACAACAATAACCGGGTAACGATCGCATACAGTGCAATGAACGGTAAGGAAGATACGCTTTTCAATCCAACGTGCCACGCATACTTTAACTTAAGCGACCGGCGTGATTTGACAACGCATGAAATGCAGATCAACAGCACCGGAATTTTGGATGTTAACGATCAAATGATTCCAACCGGCGAAGTTTTATCCGTCGCAAATACGCCATACGATTTCCGTGACTTCAGTAACGTTGCCTTGGCAGTCGGCAAAGCTCACGGTCTTGATACGACATATGTTGTAAACGGTCCTGGTCAAGGCACGAAGCCAGTTGCGGCTTTACGCGATCAGGAAAGCGGCCGCCAGATTACGATCAACTCTGATCGGAACGGATTGGTGGTTTATACGCCAGAAGAAATTACGGGCCAAAACATGTCATTCAGCCGCGACCATGGCGAACCAGCCAATAAGAACGAAGGAATCGCCCTTGAATGTCAAATGCTGCCGGATGCAATTCACCAAGATAACTTTGGCGACATTGTTTTGCCGCGGTACAGCAAGCAAACATACCGGTTTTCATTTACATACAACCGGATCAAAAAGGAAGATTAATGGAGAAATTTAAAATGCAGAATTTTTTATTTGACTTTGACGGGACGATTGCGGACTCTGGCGATGCGGCTACCCTTGCAACTCAAGCGTGCTTTAAGGACTTTGGCCTTGAAGTTCCATCCGCTGAAACGGTGCGGTATTATATGGGGGTTCCGATCGAAACCTTTATCCCGGAATTGGTTGAAAAACAAGGCAAACACTATTCAGCCGAGCAGTTCGAAGCAATGTATGATTGTTTCCGCCGCCACTATGGCGAAATCGAACAGAAAACAACGACTTTGTTTCCACAAATGAAGGCTACGCTGACTGCATTAAAGGATGCTGGCAAGAAGCTCTTCATCGTTTCAAGCAAGTCTTCAACCTCTTTAAAACGGAATCTAAAGACCCTTGAGATTGCAGATTTGTTTACTGATGTAATTGGATCTGATCAAGTTGACCATTATAAACCAGCACCGGATGGGGTCTTGATGGTGGTTGCGAAGTATCATCTGGACAAGAACGAGTCAGTAATGATTGGCGATGCGAAGTATGACCTTCAAATGGGCAAGGCCGCTGGGGTGAAGACGTGTGGTTGCCTGTGGGATACGTTTGATCCCCAATTATTAAAAGCGGAAAACTCAGATTTTCTTTTAGAAAAACCGGATGAATTATTGAATATTTAAGTCAAAGGTGTAATGAGCCAAAGTTAAAGCGTGGTTTCATTACACCTTTAATGTATAATTAAGTTATTGCGAATTAACAGATGGAAAGGGAAAGAATTAATGAGTTTATGGCAACGTTTTTTGAATAATACGCGGTTGCGGCGGTTTGTGATTTTGCTGTTCTTGATAGGAATTTTATTTGCATTTCATAAGATGATCAGTATTATTTTGTTGACGTTTATTTTTTCATTTTTGATCATCCGGTTGATTAATTGGATTCAAAAGCGGGTCAAGATTCCGTCGCCAGTAATCGTAGTCGGAGTGTACTTGTTGCTGATCGTTTTATTTGTGGCAGCCGTTACGACCTATGTTCCAAAATTGATCGTTCAGTCGGAAAATATGATTCATTCAATTTTGCATTTTTATAAGCATTTACCGGAAGGCGCCGGCGAAATTGCGACGTACATTTCAGCCTACATTAAGCACAGCGACTTTAGCCAGCAGCTGAAAGGCGGAATGACGGTTATTTTCGGCTATATCAGCAAGGCCGGTTCAATGGGCTTTACGTTTGTGATGTCGCTGTTACTGAGTTTTTTCTTCACGGTTGAAAAGGATACAACGTTTAAATTCTCACGCAGCTTCTTAGAAGGCCCATACTCATGGATCTTCAAAGATATTTATCATTTTGCGAAGATTTTTACTAACACCTTTGGAATTGTTTTAGAAGCACAATTTTTAATTGCAATCGTTAACACGATTCTGACATGTATCGGACTGGCAATCATCGGTGTTCCGCAAATTGCCAGTTTAGCTGTGATGATTTTTGTGTTAAGCTTGATACCAGTTGCGGGGGTTATCATCTCGACAATCCCAATGTCGTTTGTTGCGTATACGGATGGCGGATTTCGTGATGTGATTTATGTCCTGATTATGCTGTTGATCATTCACGCAATTGAAGCCTATATTTTGAATCCCAAATTTATGTCAAGCCGGACCGAATTGCCGATTTTTTACACTTTTGTTGTGTTATTTGTTTCAGAACGGCTTTTCGGAACGTGGGGGTTGATCGTTGGAATTCCAATTTTCACTTTCTTATTGAATGTGTTAGAAATCAAACCACATCCGGGCCGGCATCAGAAATTGCATCGGAAAGTGCAACAGCGGCGCAAGAAAGGTGAGAGCAATGAATAAGGAAGATTTTGTGAAACAATATGTGGTTGAACGCCAAAATACGAATTCAGTAAAGTGGGACGGCATGCAAGCCAAGTTCGGTGAAAATGACCTGTTGCCAATGTGGGTTGCCGATATGGAATTTAAAACTCCGGAAGCAGTGCGGGAAGCTTTGCGTACTCGAATCGATGAAGGAGCATTCGGCTATTCATTTACGCCGGATTCATACTATGATGCTTACTTTACATGGCAAAAAGAACGGTATGGAATCGAACTGCATAAGGAATGGGTCCGGTTTAATCCGAACGTGGTGCAATCATTAAGCAACCTGGTTCAATTATTAACGAAGCCGGGGGATGCTGTGATGGTTTTGCAACCCGTTTATTTCCCATTTATGGATGTGATCGAAAAGAATGATCGCAAATTAGTGGTTTCAAATTTGATCGATAATCATGGCCATTATGAACTTGATTTGGATGACATGCGGCAAAAAATGATCGATAATCAAGTCCGGTTGATGATTTTCTGCAGCCCGCATAACCCAGTCGGTCGTGTATGGTCAGCCCAAGAACTCGAAGATGTATTAGAACTTTGCCGGCAGGAACAAGTATTGGTGATCGCAGATGAAATTCACCATGATTTAATGATTGACGGCAGCCAATTTACGTCGATGCTAAACATTAAGGATGGTTTTTACCGCGATAATTTAGTTGTTGTTGATTCACCGTCAAAAACCTTTAACCTGGCATCATTGTGGAACAGTCACGTAATCATTCCCAACCCGCAAATTATGATGCGCTATGATGCATATCAGGAACGGATGAAGAATCCAGGCGGTTGTTTGTTAGGCCAAGTTGCGGGTGAAGCCGCATACCGGCATGGTACCGAATGGCTCGAAGGATTGCTTGAAACGATTGCGGATAACTATCATTATGTTCGTGATGAGTTGAAGAAGGAACTTCCAGAAGCCGTGATTTCGCCGCTTGAAGGGACATACCTTGCATGGATCGACCTTTCGCAACTCGTTGCAGCTGAAGACCTGCAAACCGTCATTCAGGACAAAGCAAAGTTGGCCGTTGATTTTGGCGACTGGTTCGGCGAAGCGGGCAAGGGTCACATCCGCTTTAACTTAGCGACGACGCCGGCCAATGTCCGCCAGGCAACGAAGCAGTTAATTCAAGCCGTTCGGGCATATCAGGAATAATTTGTTAAAGAGACTATTAATTTTTAATGATTCAGTGTAAAATATCCAGTGTAATATCTTAATTCAAGAAAGAGGTTACGAATATGTCAAAATTAGTATTCATCCGTCACGGACAAAGTGAATGGAACTTAAAGAACCTTTTCACTGGTTGGACAGACGTTAACTTAAGTGAAAATGGTGTTGCAGAAGCTAAGGAAGCTGGCCGTAAACTTAAAGATGCCGGCATCCAATTAGACCAAGCATACACATCAGTTTTAAAGCGGGCTATCATGACATTGCACTATGCTTTGGAAGAATCAGACCAATTATGGATTCCAGAAGTTAAGTCATGGCGCTTAAACGAACGTCACTATGGCGACTTGCAAGGCCAAAACAAGGCAGAAGCTGCTGAAAAATTTGGTGAAGAACAAGTTCACATCTGGCGTCGTTCATATGACGTTTTACCTCCAATGTTAAGTGAAGATGATCCTCGCTCAGCTGCTCAAGATCGTCGTTACGCAAACTTGGATCCAAACGTTATCCCTGGCGGTGAAAACTTGAAAGTTACACTTGAACGTGTAATGCCATTCTGGGAAGACCACATTGCTCCAGACTTGTTAGCTGGCAAGAATGTAATCGTTGCTGCTCACGGTAACTCATTACGTGCTTTGACAAAATATCTTGAAGGTATTTCAGATGATGACATCATCAACTTGGAAATCCCAACAGGTCAACCAATCGTTTACGATTTAGACGAAAACTTGAAAGTTGTTGACAAGAAGCAACTTTAATTTGAAGTTGATTGAAATGAAAAGATACGCTTCGGCGTATCTTTTTTGTTTACACCAATTAAGGCGGAGGAAAAAATGATCGATATTCGGAAACTTTATCAAACAATGGTTGCTCATTGCGGGGAACAAAATTGGCCGGCCGAATCCAAGCCGGAGATCGTCCTTGGAGCGATTTTAGTTCAGAATACAAGCTGGGAAAGTGCGCAAAAGTCGCTTGACCAGTTAAAGGAAGCCACGGCATTTGATCCGCAGCGTATTTTACAGCTGGATGATCAAACGTTGCAGACCTTGATTCGTCCAAGCGGCTTTTACCGTAATAAATCCAAAGCAATTCGCGCGGTGTTTACGTGGCTGGATGACTTTAATTTTGACTATGCGGCAATTCGACAGCACTTTGGAACGAACTTACGCCGCGAACTTTTAAAGCTTCGCGGTGTTGGCAATGAAACGGCGGATGTTTTGCTGATCTATGTATTTGATGTTCCGGCATTCGTGGCGGATAACTACGCGCAAAAGTTGTTTGCGCATTTCGGCGTTTCCAGCAAAAACTATCAGGACCTTGCCCGGCAAATCACGCTTCCAGCCGATTTTACGTTTCACGAAGCCCAGATCTTTCACGGCCTGATCGATGAGTTCGGTAAAAAGTATTTTCGCGGTCAGGATACCTTTGAGGAAAGTTTCTTAGCTGCCTTTAGTTAAGGAATTTGATGCGAAGCGTGCTAGAATGAAAGTATTAAAGTGAGAGGAAAATGAAGGATGATTAATTCAGAACGAAAATTTGACTGGTTCAGTTTGGTAATCGGAATTTTATGGGTGATTTTAGGCGCAGC
>DWVG01000016.1 GCA_019120355.1 Candidatus Ligilactobacillus faecavium | reverse complement strand
AATTGGGTGCAGATGATAATAAATTATGCTATACTTAGGTTTCAAGTTATGTACGAACAAAATTTTAAACAAAAGGTGATTAAGTAAATGGATAGCAAAAAGAAATTACATATTGCATTATTCTTTGGCGGAAACTCATCTGAACATGACGTTTCAAAGCGTTCAGCACACAACATTTATGACGCTTTAGACAAAGACAAATACGAAGTTTCAGTCTTTATGTTTACGAAGCAAGGTTTCTTACTTGGTAACAAAGATTCACTTCGGATTTTCAATGGCGAACCAGAGGATGAAGTAGTTGCCGAAGCAACAAAGGACGTTGATTTTTCAAATCCGTTAGCAAACATCCAAAACTTATCAGAAGTGAAGGACGTTGACGTCTTCTATCCAGTAATTCATGGGAACATGGGTGAAGACGGAACGGTTCAAGGCCTTTTCCGGTTGTTGAACAAGCCTTGGATCGGAAGCGGGATTGCTTCATCAGCTAATTCATTTGATAAGGATTTAACCAAGCAATTATTAACATTGCACGGCGTTCGGAATACAAAGTACTTTGTGGTTACACCTGAAACGGTTGATGAACACCCATACAGCAAAGCCAAGGAAGAATTAGGCGAAGTCATGTTTGTTAAACCTGCTCGTCAGGGTTCTTCAGTGGGAATCAATAAGGTTAAGACTGAACAAGAATACAACGATGCAATTCAAGAAGCCTTCCGTTACGACTATAAAGTAATGGTTGAAGAAGCCATCAAGAATCCGCGCGAAGTTGAATGTTCAGTCCTTGGAAACCGCGATCCAAAGTATTCAAAGCTTGGTGCAGTTGATGTTAATGGTGATGAATTCTACGATTACAACAACAAGTTTGTTGATGCTTCAGGCGTCGTCTTCAAGATTCCAGTTGATTTGCCAGAAAAATTAACAAAGGAAATTCAAGAAATGTCAGTTAAGGCATTTAAAGCCTTGGATAACCGTGGTTTAGCTCGAATGGACTTCTTAGTCGATGAAAATGATGTTCCATACTTAGGTGAAGTAAATACTTTACCAGGCTTTACTAACATTTCACTTTACCCTCAATTATGGGAAGTTTCAGGAATCAGTTATTCAGACTTAATTGATAAGCTGATTCAACTTGCAATTGATGAATTTAACGATAATGCTAAACTTCACTATGACTTTACTGAATTAGGTTCTGAAAAGTTAGGTAAAGGATTATTAGACAAGAACGGTAAGCACCGTGATTAAAAAAATAAGCTGTGATTTTATATCACAGCTTATTTTTTTATTCTTCAAATTTATTAAACGTTGAGCGGTAAATATTCATAACCAGCCAAATCAATGCTTGGAAAACCGCAATCAAGATGACAAAGACCAGCATGCGGACATTCCACATTTGGATCAAGTCGTTGATCACGCCGTGCGGATCCATGAACAGGTAGACGGTGTGAAGTCGGAGAAACCGGCCGATGTAGACCCCAATTGATGAGGCAAGAATTAAGATCCCGACGATTGAAATTTCGAAAAACGGACTTTTTTTCTTAAACCGTTTAGCGATCACTTTGCTTATGCATGAAAGACTCCAAACGCCAAAAAGACTGGACATCAAAGCACTGAATACTAAGTTGCCATAGTGCCACCAAATGCGAAGCTTAAAGACCATTAATCCGGTTACTGCGTTGTAAGGGTTGATTTTTGCCAAGTGGAAGAGGTCAGTTAGAACATATGGGGCATTCGGATAAAATAATAGCCACAAAATAAATAAGATGACGAATAACCAGCGGGGCTGTTTTTCATTGATATGCATTCCGATTTCAATTGGAATGTATGCCAGAAAAGTATTCAGCAACAGAAAACTATAGACTGCTTTTCCCGATGCGATTACGCCGCCAATGTACAGCATGTAGAAGATAAATAGCAACCGTACGATCCATTGAACTTTTTTATTCATTGAAAACACCTCGGCTCGAAGAAAGTTCAAAAAGTATTATTACCATTGTACCAATTTTGGAATTGCTTTGCAGGCAAAAAAATTAATTTAATGAATAGTTAATAAGAATTAACGGTTTATTGCGGTTTCTTAAAATTGTTTTCATGATACAATTATAATATATACGCTGAACGAGGAGGATAAAATGGGATTCTTAAGCAGTATTTTTACCTGGCAACACTTTATCAACTTGTTGGATATTGGAGTTGTTTGGTATGCAATTTATAAATTGATGATGCTTTTACGCGGAACAAAGGCAGTTCAGCTTTTTAAAGGCGTCTTAGTGATCATTGTTATTAAATTGGTTAGTTGGTATTTAGGACTTCGGACGGTTTCATGGATCACGGATCAAATTATCAATTGGGGAATTATTGCAATCATCGTAATTTTCCAACCAGAAATTCGGCGCGGACTTGAGCATTTGGGACGCGGATCACTGTTCTTTAATAATAAAAAGAAGCAGAATGAAGCCCAAGAAAAGATGATCCAAGCACTTGATAAAGCGATTCAATACATGTCAAAACGGCGGATTGGGGCTTTGATGACGATCGAAATGAATACTGGACTTGAAGATTACATTGAAACCGGAATTTCGTTGGATGCAGATGTCAGTGGTGAGTTGCTGATCAATATTTTCATTCCGAACACGCCGTTGCACGATGGGGCGGTAATTATCAAGAATAACCGAATTGCGGTTGCGGCCGCATATTTGCCGCTTTCAGAAAGCAATTTGATTCCGAAAGAATTAGGGACGCGGCACCGGGCTGCTGTCGGGATCAGTGAAGTAACGGATGCATTGACGATCGTTATTTCAGAAGAAACCGGCGCGGTTACGATCACGAAGAACAACGAATTGATTCGGAATTTGACCCGGCAAGATTACTTGAAACTGCTGCATAACGAATTAGTTCCGGCAGAAGAGAAGAAACAGAAGAATATTTTTGTGCGTTTCTTTAACAAGCTGAAAGTTCGGAAAGAAAACCGGGATAATCACGCAGCAGGGCATACATCTCATAAGAGGGGGCGGAAACATTGAAATTCAGTAAATTGTCAAACACAAAATTTGTATATTCCATTATTTCCTTGATTTTTGCATGCTTCCTCTTTGGGTATGTGACGACTGATACGGGCGCAAATACAAGTGGCGCCGCCAATAAAACAACTTTATCGACTCAGAAATCAGCAACGGTTACGGTGCCGTTAAAGGTAAATGTCAGTTCCAAATATTTTGTTGAAGGTTATCCGGAAAACGTCAAGGTCAAGATCAACGGACCGGCAGCCCTTGTTCAAACTGCGGAAAATACGAAGAACTTTCAGGTATATGCTGATTTGGAAGGGTTGAAACCCGGAAAACACACCGTTAAATTAAAGGTTTCAGGAGTTAGTCATGAATTAAGCGCTAACGTGCAACCGGCAAAAGTAACGGTTACGATCAGTAAAAAGGCAACAGCAACCTTCCCAATTCAAGTTCGTTTTGATTCGACTTTGATTGGGAATGGGTATGCGGCGGGGATTGCTTCAAGCAACTATTCACGGGCCAAAGTGATTGGCTCGCGCAGTTCGATCAATGCCGTAACGAACGTGGTTGCAAATGTCAGTTTGCCGGAAGGTGTCCAACATTCAGTAACTCAAAACGTAACGCTTGAAGCGCTTGATGAAAACGGCAAGCCGTTGAACGTTGTAATTGAACCGACAACGGTTAAGGCGACGGTTCCGATTTATGCGGCAACGGCAACCAAGAAGGTTAATGTGCACTTGGTTGCCAGTGGCGGTGGCGATAATACGAAAAATTACAGTTTGTCGACCGATACAAAGACCGTGACGGTAACCGGAACGAAACAGGCGTTGAATCGTTTGCAAAGCTTGAATGTGGCTGTTCCAGTGAACGGTGTGACCTCAAATACGACGAAGACGGTTCCGATTGATACTATTCAAAATGGAATCATTGCGGTTAGTCCGAGTTCGATCAATGTTCAGATCACGGTTTCAGGGCAAGGAAACCAAAATTCAACGCAAAATCAAAGTCAGAATGAAAATGATCAACAATCAGATCAGAATAACCAGAATGCGTCGTCAAAAGCCGCAAATAACCAAAGCCAGCACAATCAAAAAGCGGGACAGTTAGAATAATGATTTGATTAAAGTTTGAAAATTAAGGAAATTTGATGAAATTCAAATTTCCTTTTTTGATTTTAAAATTTAAAAATTAGTTAAAAAAGCTTAAATGTAAAAGCTTATGGTTCAGTTTGCGCCGAATAACAGGTATAATCTTCTGTGTAAAGCTAATAGGTCGATATCAAGATTAAACTAACGGAAATATATAAAATAATTTAATTGGGAGAATAAAATGAAGAGTAAGAGTTATATTGGAAATCGTTATAATCGTGTAAAGTTATACAAAAAAGGCAAGTTCTGGGTGGCATCGTCAATTACCTTTTTATCATTAGGAATTGGTGCCGGTGTCAGCACAGTTCATGCTGCCAACATTTCATCAAGCAGTCGTAATGAAGAAGTTGAAGAAGTATCTTCTTCAAGTGCGTCACAGGTTAGTGCCCGGTCATTTTCCTCAATTCACATGCAACCACAATCAGTTGCAAGTTCAGTAATTGAAACAAATGCTAGTCAAAAATCAAGTTCAATTAGTTCAAGCCGCGGATCCCAACCGCAAACTGATTCATCAGCTTCAAGTTCGATTCAAAGCAGTTCATCAGTAAGTTCAGTTTCATCAACGAGCAAGCAGTCATCAGTTGTTAAATCATCAAACATCAAGCAAGGATCTTCGTCAAGTGAAGAAGGTTCTTCGGAATCCTCTTCAAGTCTTAGAAGTTCATCAAGTTCAGTTAAGATTTCAAAGAAAAGCGAAGATCATGTTTCAAAGGCTTCAACTGAAAGTTCAATGACCAAAATTGATGGACCAGATGCTGATAAAGCATTGACAAGTGACTTGACAGATAAAGAAAACACAATTTTAGGTCCAAACTCCGGAATAAAGCTTATTCAAAGTACGCCAGTAATTGCTAATCGGAAGAACGATGAAGAAGACCAAGCAAATGATACTGAAGCGACCCTGAAAAATGCAGTTAAAGCGGAAGATGTTGCGCGGGTTCGTTCGCACAATTCAGTTTTGGATGTAAATGAGAGTTCTTATGGCGATTGGACGATTTATTTTGTTACCACGTCTGGGGAAACAGTGCATACACCGAAAGGGTACACTAACATGTACGGTTACCAGGTGGAAGCTAATTTGGAAACAATAGTTACTACAATTGAAAACGAAGGTTACCAGTATATTGCTGATTTACCGATTACAATAACTGGGCCTTATAATGAAATTTCGGCATATTATACTTTGATTTTTCAACCAGTACGAAAACAAGGTGGAGCGGTAACGGTCAAGTATGTAACTCAGAGCGGAAAAGTATTAGGAACTGGAACAGCAGAATATACGGCTCCGACAGGTGATTCTGATTCCACCCCATATATTGGCGATACGTATTCAACAAGTGCAGAAAGTTTTAAGGGATACCATTTGGTTAAAACGCCTGCCAATTCATCGGGACTGGTTTCATCAAAATCACAAACGGTAACGTATACGTATGCTCCAAATGTGCAAACAGTCACGGTAAATTATATTGATTCGGCAGAAGGGACAATTGTTGATACAGATAATGTTAAGGTAGCATACGGTTCAAGTGTTGATTACAATGCTCAGCAATTTGTCAATCAAAATCTTTCAGGGTATCAGATTTCAAAATCAAATTTACCGGCAAATGGAGTTCTTTCATATGGATCATCGACGTCGTATAACGTTTATTTAACTCATAAAATTGACACAACAACCCAAACGTCAACTTATACTCAAACAATTAAATATCAATACGCCAACGGTAATCAAGCAGAGCCGACGAAGACAACAACGGTCACCTTTACCCGGACTGTTAAAACGGATGAAGTTACGGGAAAACAGACTTTAGGACAGTGGACAACAAGTGATGCGACGGATTTACCCGCTGTAGTTTCACCAACAATTGCTGGCTATACTCCAAGTCAAATCTCGGTTCCAGCCGTAACGGCAATCCCTGGCGGAAATGATAATCAAACGGTTATCTATAATCCTAATCCGGAATCGATGACCATTACTTATTATGATGCTGATGAAGGTAAGGTATTATCAACGAAGGTTCTTGAAGGTGGCTATGACACTAAACCGGATTATGATTATCAAAGTGTGATTGCTCAATACGAAAAGGAAGGCTACAATGTTGAACGCAGTACGATTCCGTCAACGGGATTAGTGTTCACAAATTCAGACAATCAAAGTTACGAAGTTGATTTGACGCACACGACGACAACGTTGCCAGCCGATTCACCAAATTTGACGGAAACGATCAAGAATACGATCAAGTATATTTATGCTGATGGATCTCAGGCTGCTCAAGACGTTGTTCAAACAATTACGTATACCCGGACAGCGATCAAGGATAACGTTACGGGAGCAGTTTCATATTCAAACTGGAAAACATCAACGACCCCAGCTGAATTCCCGGCAGTTAAGTCACCGACAATTGTCGGATATACGCCAAGCAAAGCTGAAAGTAGCGTTGTTCCAGTTACATATGACAGCTCGAATTCAACGGAAACGATTATCTATACTAAAAACGGTGGAACACAAACACCGCAATCAGATACAAAAACAACGGTTACGGAAACCGTTTACTTTGTTGACCAAAACGGAAATCAGTTAAAAACTCCGTACACGGCAACGATTACGTTTACCCGGACGAAGAATAGTGATGGAACATATACTGCATGGCAACCAGTCGGCGGTAAAGTTGATTTTCCAGCAGTGGATGCTCCGTCAATTTCGGGTTACACTCCAAACGAATCGCAAGTTCCAATGATCACAAATGTTTCAGCAACAACTGGTAATATTTCGAAGACAATTGTCTATACTCCAATTCAAGGAACGGTTGTCTTTAACTATTACGATGAAACAGATGGAAACAAGTTAGTTTACACAACAACGCAAAGCGGTGATCACGGAACAACGATTCCAAACGATGTTCAAAAGTACATCGCTGGTTTTGAAGATAACGGATATGTCCTTGATAAGGCGAAAAGTAATGTTCCTAGCGGAGCAACGATTGAATTTAACGAAGGGACGCAAACTTTCAATATTTACTTTACTCATGGGACAACGACAACGACTCAAACATCAACGGTTACTCGAACAATTAATTATCAGTATGCGAATGGAACGCAAGCCGAAAAACCGTATACTGCAACAATTACATTTACCCGGAGTGCAACTCAGGATAATGTAACGCATCAAACCACTTATAGTCAGTGGACCACCTCATCAACGGATGAATTCCCTGCAGTTACATCTCCGTCAATTACGGGTTATACCCCGTCAGTTGACGTTGTTCCGGCTGTAACGGACGTTGAAGAAGGCGACACGATCGCACCGACAACGGTTATTTATAATCCAATTCAAGAAACCGTAAAGGTAAATTATGTCGATGACACGACCGGTGCAGTGATTACAACGGTTACATTAAAAGGAAATTATGGTTCGACGTCTGATTACTCAACAAAGAGTGCGATCAGTCAATTAGAATCAAAAGGTTATGTCTTGGTTAAGGATGGGTTCCCATCAACTGGGATTACCTTTGGCAAGAGTGCATCAACATACACGGTTGACTTTACCGAAGGGGTTACGGACTCAACCCAAACCGAAACTGTAAGTCAAACGATCAACTATGTTGACCAAAATGGTAATCAAATTGCCGATCCGCATACGGCAACAATTACATTTACGCGACCAACTGAAAAGAATAACGTTACTGGAGTTGTTACTAATGGAGCATGGACCCCAGCTAGTTCAGTATTCCCTCAAGTTGCTTCACCAGTAATTAAGGGTTATACGCCTAATGCAGCTGAAAGTACGGCAGTAACGGTTGATCCAAATAATCCAGAAAACAATACCCAAACGATTACGTATACACCGAATAAGGAAACCGCAATCGTTCAATACTACGATGAAACAACGGGAAAGGTACTGTCATCAGTTACATTGACGGGTGACTATGGCACAGAAAGTAACTATAACCCAGCTCCAACATTGATGAAGTATGTCCAACAAGGTTACCAACTTGTCAGTGACAACCTTCCAGTTGGGGGAATTACTTTTAACTATGATGGCACGACGCCAACATACAAGATTGTTTTGAAACACGCTACCCGAACAGACTCCGTTTCAAGCAATCCGGATAATTTACCAACTGATGATTTGCAAAAGACGGTCAGCGAAACGATCAATTATGTATACGGTAAGGATGCTGGAGCATTAGCCGGGACGAAAGCTGCCGATTCGGTAACCAAGACAGTTACCTTTACGCGGACAGCAACGGTCGATCAGGTGACGCATCAGGTAGTTTCATATGGAGCATGGACGCCAACAACGGGGCAATACCCAGCGGTAACGTCACCAACGATCACGGGTTACACACCGGATCAATCATCAGTAGCTGCTCAAAGCAACATTACCCCAAGTTCAACGGACTCAACGGTCACCGTAACGTATAATCCTAACCAAGAGAAGTTTACGGTTAAGTTTGTTGACCAAACAGAAAACAATAAAGTTTTAGATACAGTTACAGAAACGGGAGCATACGATACCAAGTCATCATATTCTCCTGAAAGTGAAATTGAGTCATATGAAAAGCAAGGATATCTTTTAGTTTCAAACGGATACCCGACGGATGGCTATACCTTCAATCAGGATGGGGCTGACCCAACCTTTACGATTGTTTTGAAGCACAATATTACACAAGATACAACAACCAATAACCCAGATAACGTTGCTGGATTATCAAGCACGGTCAACCAAACGATCAACTATGTTTACGGTTCAAATACAGGTAAAGCAGGGCAAACGGCTGCACCAACGAAGACTACATCTGTCACCTTTACGCGGAGTGCTTCATATGACCACGTAACCAAGCAAGTTACTTACGGTGCATGGACTCCGGCAAGCAGCAGTTTCCCAGCCGTAACGTCCCCAACAATTACGGGTTACACTCCAAGTGCAGCCTCATCAACGGCCGTGACGGTCGCTCCGGGTGCAAGCAATAACACGCAAACAATTACGTATAACGCCAATGACGAATCAGCGAAGATCGAATACATTGATCAAACGGACAATAATTCGATCATCAAGACTGACACCGTTAATGGTGTATTTGGTCAAACCGTCAATTATGATCCAACTGATGAGATCAAGGCTCTTGAAGCCAAGGGTTATCAGTTAGTTTCAAATGGCGTTAAGAACAACCAGATTACGTTGTCAAATAGTTCAAATCAGGTCTACCAGATTGTCTTGAAGCACGGGACAACGACTGAAACGCCATCAAGCAATCCGGACAACCTTGATTTAACAAAGACGGTTAGTCGGACAATTAATTACCAGTATCAAAATGGCTCACAAGCAGCTAACCCGGTAACGAATTCCGTAACCTTTACCCGGACGGCAACGAAGGATAATGTCACAGGCAATGTTACCTATACTGCATGGACAAGTACGGGCAATGCCGAATATCCAGCAGTAACATCACCAACGATTACGGGCTACACTGCAAGTCAAACGCAAGTGGCAGCTTCACCAGTGGCAGCAACGGACTCAAATTCAACGGTGACGGTAACGTATACACCAAACCAAGAAAAGGCAACCGTAACGTTCATTGACGATACGACTGGCAAGACGTTATCAACGCAAACGTTGACCGGAGCTTACAACACGGATTCAAATTACAATCCGCAAGCTACGATCGACTCATATGAAAAGCAGGGTTACCAATTAGTCAGCGATGATTACCCAACAAACGGGGCAGTCTTCGGTAAAGACGGCGTTGTGCAAAACTACCAAGTTCACTTGAAGGAAGCAACGGAAACCTTTACGCCTTCAAATTCAGATGGACTTGATTTGAAGCACACGGTTACGCAAACGATCCATTACGTATACAGTAACGGCAAGCAAGCAGCTCCGGATGCAACGGCTTCAATTACATTCAACCGGACAGCAACAAAGGATAAAGTCACCGGCGCAATTACGTACACGCCATGGACGGTTGCAAGCTCAAGTGATGATTTCCCAGCAGTTAAATCACCAACGATTACAGGCTATACTCCAAGTGCAACGGCTTCAACAGCGATTAATAATGTAACTGAAAGTACGCCGGATAACGTTCAAACGATTACGTATACACCAAATAAGGAAACGGCAACGGTGAAGTACGTTGACCAAACAACCGGAAAGACACTTCAAACCATAACGGTCAATGGGGTTTATGACGGGACAACTGCATACGACCCAACATCTGTAATTCAAGGTTATGAAAAGCAAGGATACGTTCTTGTAAACAATGGCGTTCCAGCTAACGGAATTACATTCAGTCAAGATGGCGTAACTCCAACTTATACGGTTACCTTGAAGCACGGCACAACGACATATACTTCAACGAATAATCCAGCTGGCCTTGACTTAAGCAATACGGTTACGCATACGGTTCATTACGTATATAGTACCGGCGGTCAAGCTCAACCGGATAACACGCAAAAGATCACCTTTACGCGGACCGCAACGAAGGATAACGTTACGGGAACGATCACATACAGCAACTGGGGTCCAGCATCTGGAACCTTTAGTTCAGTGACGACGCCAACAATTGCTGGTTACACTCCGAGTGCAACTTCAAGTACGGCAGTTTCAGGGGTAACAGCTACAAGTGCTAATAGCTCACAAACGATTACGTACACGCCAAATGAAGAAACGGCAACGGTAACGTATGTTGACGATACGACGAACCAAACGATCAAGACGGTTACGTTGACCGGGGCATTCGGCTCAACTTCAGATTACTCAACAGCATCTGAAATCAGTACGCTTGAAAAAGCAGGTTACCAACTTGTAAGCAATAATTATCCGAATGGCGGAGTTAAGTTCGATGAAAACGGTGAAGTGCAACACTTTACGGTTCATTTGAAACACACTTATACAACCGAAATGCCAACAAATAACCCGGATGGTCTTGATCTCAGCAACACGGTAACGCAAACGATCAAGTACGTTTACAATACAGGTAAACAAGCTGCTCCAACCAAGACAACTTCAATTACCTTTACGCGGACCGCAACGAAGGATAACGTTACGGGCAAGATCGTGGGCTACACAAACTGGACAACAATGGGAAGCAACTCATTCCCATCAGTTGTCTCACCAACGATCACGGGTTATACTCCAAATCCGACAGCAACAACCGCTGTGGATAATTTGACGGGAACATCTGCAAACAATGTTCAAACGGTAACTTATTCACCAAACCAAGAAAAGGCAACCGTTACATTTGTTGATGAAACAACCGGCAAGACGTTGCAAACCGTAACCTTAACGGGGGCATATGGAACAACGGATTCATACAACCCGCAAAGCGTCATCCAACAATACGAAGCTCAAGGCTATGAAGTCTCAAGCGATAACTATCCTGCAAACGGAGTGGACTTTGACGAAGACGGCAAGGTTCAAAACTTCACGATTGGATTGACCCATAAGACGACCCAATCAACGCAGGCAAAGACCGTTACCCAAACGATCAACTATGTATACAGCAACGGCAAGCAGGCTGCTCCAACGAAGAAGACTTCGATCACCTTTACGCGGACGGCAACGAAGGATCAAGTAACGGGCGCAATCACCTATACTCCTTGGACAAGCGGAAAGACAAGCTTCCCAGCCGTTGATTCACCAGCAATTACGGGTTACACCCCAGATAAGAAGGTCGTTTCAGCAGTTACGGGAGTTAACGTCAATACTCCGGCGGACAATGTCACGGTAACGTATACTCCAAACCAGGAAACAGCAAGTGTTCAATACATTGATGACACAACTGGTCAGGTGATCAAGACCGTTTCATTGAGCGGAGCATATAACTCGAAGTCGGATTATGACCCAGATAGTCAGATTCAAAGCTACGAAAAGCAAGGATACAAATTAGTAAGTAATGATTACCCAGCAAACGGGGCAATCTTTGGTGAAGACGGTAAGCAACAGGTTTACCAAATTCACTTAACCGAAACAACAACGCAATATACACCAAGCAATAATCCTGGAAAGCTTGATTTGACAGACACAGTAACGCATACCGTTAAATATCAGTATCAAGATGGGACAACGGCGGCAGATTCAAAGACGGCAAGTGTAACGTTTACGCGGGACGCAACGAAGAACAATGTAACCGGCGCGATCACGTACACTCCGTGGACACCAGCAATCAGCAACTTCCCTCAAGAAGTTTCACCAACGATTACTGGTTATACGCCAAGTGTTGCCCAAACAACATCAATTGCAGTCAAACCAGGTGATCAAGATTCAACTCAAACCGTTGTTTACACACCAAATCAAGAAAAGATTACGGTAACGTATATTGATCAAACAACCGGGAAGACATTGCAAGTCGTAACCTTGACCGGTGCATACAACACGAAGGCTAACTACGATCCGCAACAACAGATCCAAGATTACGAAAACCAAGGATATCAACTTGTTGATAATTCTTATCCACAAGGCGGAGCAACCTTCAGTCAAGACGGAACGGTTGTGAACTACAATATTTACTTGAAGCACAAGGACGATAATAACCCAGCCGGTTTAGACTTGAATCATACCGTTACCGAAACGATTAAGTATGTTTACAGTAACGGTAAGGAAGCCGCTCCAAGCAAGACGGTTACGTTAACATTCCACCGGGATGCAACAAAGGATGATGTTACGGGCAAAGTAACTTACGGCGCATGGACACCAGTTGACGGAACGACCTTCCCAGCAGTTGACAGTCCAGCAATCACGGGTTATACACCAAGCCAAAGCGTTGTGAATGCAATCAACAACGTGAGCGAGGCAACCCCAGATTACACCTCAACGGTGACATATACTCCAAATCAAGAAAAGGCAACGGTCACGTATATTGACGATACGACCGGCAAGACGATCACGGTTGCAAACTTGACCGGAGCATATGATACAACTTCAAGTTACAGTCCAGCAGCAACGATCAAGCAGCTTGAAGGCGAAGGATACGAAGTTGTTAGTGACGATTATCCACAAGGTGGAGTTGTCTTTAATCAAGATGGAAAAGTGCAAACTTTCACGATTCATTTGAAGCACAAGACAACAACGGAAACGGCAACGAATAATCCGGATCACTTAGATTTGAGTCACACGATTACCCAAACGATCAAGTACCAATATGCTGACGGTACAACTGCAAGCCAGCCGCATACTGCTCAAATCACATACACCCGGACGGCAACAAAAGACGATGTCACGGGTAAAGTAACATACAGCGATTGGACAGCTGCAAGCAATGACTTCCCAGCCGTTGATTCGCCAACGATTACAGGCTATACGCCAAATCAATCAGTTGTTGGACCAGTGCAAGTTACGCCAACAAGTGCTGATCAAACAACGGTTGTCACGTATACTGCTGACCAAGAAACAGCAACCGTAACGTACA
This sequence comes from Candidatus Ligilactobacillus faecavium, assembly GCA_019120355.1. Classification (GTDB taxonomy): domain Bacteria; phylum Bacillota; class Bacilli; order Lactobacillales; family Lactobacillaceae; genus Ligilactobacillus; species Ligilactobacillus faecavium. Next base: position 15,225 of record DWVG01000016.1, on the reverse strand, counting down.
TTGATGATACGACTGGTAAAGTTTTAAACAAGCAAACCTTGACGGGAGCATACGGCTCAAAGGCCAACTATGATATTCAAAGTCAAATCAAGAACTTTGAAAATCACGGTTACCAATTAGTCAGTGATGACTATCCTGCAAATGGGGAAGTCTTCAACAATCCAGGACATGTGAATAAGTATGTTGTTCACTTGAAGCACAAAGTGACAAACGATTCAACAACAAGCAACCCAGATAATGTTGCGGACTTAACGAAGACTGTCAGTGAAACGATCACTTATACGTATACAGACGGCAAAACAGCCGCTCAAAGCGTAACGAACAAGGTAACGTTTACGCGGACAGCAACCAAAGACCAAGTTACAGGCAAAGTAACTTACGGTGCATGGACACCAGCCGGTAATGACGATTTCCCAGCCGTTGATTCACCAGTAATTACAGGCTACACTCCAAGTGTTGCTCAAGTGGGAGCTGTGAATAACGTGGCTGCGAATGCAAGCAACATTGTGAAGAACGTTGTTTATACACCAAATGAAGAAAAAGCAACGGTTACATTTGTGGATGCAACAACGGGCAAGACAATTTCAGTTACTGATTTGACGGGCCCATATGGTTCAACGTCAGATTACAGTCCAGTGGCAACGATCAAGCAACTTGAAAATCAAGGATATGAGGTTGTCAGTGATAATTATCCACAAGGCGGGGCCGTCTTTAACCAAGACGGAACGGTGAAGAACTACACGATCACATTGAAGCATAAGGTTGAAACTTTGACGCCGGATAATGATCCAATGGGCTTGACATTGAGTCACAAGATTACCCGGACGATCAAGTATCAATTTGCAAACGGTGATCAAGCTGCGCCAAGCAAGATCGAAACGATCACGTTTGGGCGGACAGCAACGGTAGATGAAGTTACTCACCAAGTCACATATTCACCGTGGAAAGTTGAAGGGTCAGACGACTTTGCACCAGTTGTCTCACCAAAAGTTCGGGACTACACGCCGAATATTCAGACGGTCGGTGCCGTAGATAACGTTGCTGAAGATCATCCAAACATCACCCAAACCGTTACGTACGATCTTGATAAGGAAAAAGCAACGGTTTCATATGTTGATATCACAACAGGCAAAGTGTTATCAACCGATGATTTGACCGGTGATTTCGGAACAGCTTCAGCCTACGATCCACAGACTGTAATTGATAAGTACGAAAGTGAAGGTTATCAATTTGTAAAGAGTGATTATCCAGCAAATGGCGAAGTCTTTGGTCAAGATGGCGTGGTTCAACACTACATCGTTCAATTGAAAGAAAAGACAGCGAACTACACGCCGGATAATAATCCGAAGAACCTTGATTTAACGAAGACGGTTACCCGGACGATCAATTACGTAGATGCAAACGGCAAGCAAATTGCTCCAAGTGTAACGCAAACGATCACGTTCACCCGGAACGCAACGGTCAACGAAGTTACAGGTCAAGTAACGTACACTGACTGGCAACCAAGCGGCAACGATGATTACAACGCAGTTGATTCACCAGTCGTTAAGGGTTACACGCCAACGCAAAAGGCGGTTGAAGCTGAAAATAACGTTTCAGTAAATTCAACTGACCAAGTTGTCAATGTAGTCTACACGGCTGATAAACCGGCAACACCGGAACACAAACCGAGTGAACCAGCTAAGAAGCCACAAGCACCGGTTGAAAAGCCAGCTGATCACGTTCAACCATCGAAGAAACCTGTTCAAACTGCTAAACCAGCAGCAGGACAATCATCGAAGGTTGAAACGGTGAAGAAGGCTGTTTCAACGAAGCAGGCTTCATCAGCCAATGAAGGAACGGTTCGCGTTGCAGAACAATCAACCACGATTGAAAAGCAAACGTCAAATAATTCAACTGCGCAACCAAATGAAAATAAGAATACTTTGCCGCAAACCGGTGAAGATTCAGCAAATCATTCGTTGTTCGGTGAATTGTTGATCGCTCTTTCAGGATTGCTTGGATTCTTCGGAATCGGGAAACGGAAAAAAGATAAAGAAGAATAATGGCAAATGAAAAACGCTCTCCAGTGATGGAGGGCGTTTTTTATGTAGTTGATAAGTTTAAGAAATGTTTAAAAAGGTTAAATTATTAAAATGGGGGGGGGAAAAAACGTGTTATATTTAAAAAATGATATAAAAATTAGCTATTGAAGCAAGTTTCCATGATTTTAATATTTAGATATAGTTAAGAGAAATGAAATGGGGTAAGAAAATGAAAGAATTAAAACCTGTGCATTATCACGGATATATTTATTGGATACTAATGATTTTAGGAATCTTTTTAGGGAGAGTAATTGATGGGTTTAGTTTAGATATACTCATTTCCATAAGTATTATTGTTGGTTTTACACTGTTTGGTGACATAGTAACTCAATTGTCAATGTGTTTTCCATTATATGGCTCATCTAAAGTTAAACTTTCAGTTATCAAGTATTATCGATCTGGACTAACAGTTTTTATCGCTTTTTGGACAGGTATTATATCTTTTCCGGCGTTTATTCAAGGTCTAACTCATGGTTTATTTACTACATCATTAATTGAATTGGTATTGCTTATATTATTACTTTTGAACAAGATCAAATGGATGAACTATCAAGTAAAAAAATGGCAAATTAAACACAATGATTAGGAGATAACTATGAAGAAATATATTGCTCTTTGTGCAACAAATGACAACAAAAAATTAATATGTTGGGATAAAGAAAAAGATAAATATTATCAAATATCGATGAATGGCGGACCGCATTCATTAGTTGGCAGTATTCTGGGAACTACGATTTTTGTTCAGATATTAAATCATAGTAGCTTTATAAGTCAGTTGGAAAATTCACATGATTATGTAAATGTAAATTTGGTATTGATTATTGCGATAGCGTTCATGTGGGGGCTTATTCGAGCCGTTAATGGATTTAAAGCGATGAAAGAAGCTTGCGGTCCAGATACCTTGATCAATGTGAACATTAATGATGAGTTTTTAAATCAGATTGACAAGGATAATAAATTAAAAATTTTTGCACTCTGTGGGTGGATACCAATAACTTGGTTGGTATTTCAAGCATATATTTCAACAAGTAATGTATATAATTTGTTTATTTGTATCGCCGCTTTTCAAGCGTTAATTTCTTTTACTTTAACCAGTCAAATAATCAGTCGATTAAAATTTTTAAAAACTAAGCGAAACTAAATAAAAGATTGTTTTTGGAGGAGGGGTAGGAATGAAAAAGCCCATGATCATAATGTCAATTTGTTTTGTTGTAAGTTTATTTACCCTAAATTTTGGAACGATTTTTATTATTCCAATATTCTGTTATTTATTAGAAAATTTAATAAAACTGTTTGTAACAAGTCCAACCGCGGTTAATGGATTTCGAAAGTTTTCAAGCGGAATTGGGTGGCCAGCCGGGTATATCAAGTTTTTGATTGCAGTTCCTAAGGTTTTAGTTGCAATTTCCATTTTGGCATCTGCCGCTGGAATTGATTTTGTAATTTTTCCACTGTGTGTCGGAAGTGTATTTTTTGTAATTAACCTGATTATTGAAGGATTTGTCATTTATGCGTGCGTTTTGCTTTATAAGTATGAAGTGAATAATTATATGGATAACGTTAAAAGATTAGAGGCAAGAAATGAATAAAGTTAGAAATCATGCTTTCTGGTATTTATTAGGAATTGAAGGATGTTTAGGTTTAGAATACCTTATTACTTCAAATTTTTCTATTATTGAAGCGGTATTTGCAGTTTCGGTGTGTTTAATTTTATTTTTGATGGGGCAAGCAATTATAATCCAAAATCTTAAGCTGTCAATTACAAAAAAATCGAATATTTTATTTTTTATCTATGTAAGGCTTTTTTCAATTTGCTGGTTTGTAATAGTATCTTCAATAGGAATAATTAGCGCAGCGACAATCTTTTACGAAGATTTTATTTGCCATGGAATTTATTTGAAAAGCATACTGTTTATAGTAGTTATATTATTAATAGTTCTAAACTTTATTAATTGTATGCTTTGGACAAATTACAAGATATGGTATTGGGTAACCCAAACTGGTTTGGATTATAAAAAATATACCTTTAAACATTGGATTGAGACGATATGGAAACTGTTAAAGAATTTATGTAAGATTGTGAGGATTAAAATTGGTAGAAAATAAAGTCACTTTTAAACAAGGATGGAAAAGTTTTTGGAAAGGATATTTTAAGTTCAACGGACGGTCAGGGCGAAAAGAGTTCTTTTGGGGATTGCTTATCTTTGTGATTATTAGAATGATTTTTAGTCTTAGCATAACTCAAATGATGTTGAATAACGTTGATGTAATTGACGGTAAAAGTAGAAATTATCTAGTGATTGGATCACTGATTTTAATTGCAATTTTAGCTGTTTTACTTTTTATTCCATGGTTGGCGCTTCAAACAAGAAGATTGCGTGATACCGGAATGGCGAATATTTTGTGCTATCTCTTAATGATTTTATATTTTATTAGTATATATTTGCATTTTTTTGGATTGCTTTATCAAATCGTTCTTTTTGTATTTATGTGCATGCCAACGGGAAAGTTTAATAAAAAATAGCTAATTTTATGTAGTTCGATTTTGAATTACGTTTTTAGTAATTTTGATACAAGATAAACAAATCTTTAAAATAATTTAATTTTAAAAGAATACCTTCTGTAAAAGTTATCTTTATTTGTTGGGCTTTGAATTAGGAAGAAAAGTATTTTTATTGGAGCTGCCATAGAGATATAGCAGATGAGCTTAAAGATATTGTTGATTATGAAAAGTTTTTTCAAGCATTTAACGAATATACTAAATCGTGTATTTTTGCCTTATGTAAATGGAGTTTCGCATTTTTAATTATTATATTACCCATGTTGTTTGAAAAGAGAATAAGTTTATTAAACGCAATTTTATGCATATTTGGTATTTATTATTTAATTAGTACTATTTTTGAATTAAATTTTTTCAAAAGAAAGAACTGTAAAAAAATTAAAAGAGGTTGTGACTTATGTCACAACCTCTTTGCTATATCTGCATAATTGGGTTCCAAAACAAACGAGCTCCGACGCGAAGCTAGTGAAGTTCGAAAAGTTCCGAATCTATGCTCCGCGATTCGTTCGCTTTTCTGTTTCCACCACGCTCGTTTTTAACGTTTTGTCACCCCTTCATTTTTTAATGCTCATTAATCAAATGCTCACTGATGATTTTACAAATCACGGTTTGGATAATAAGGTTCAAGGCTAATTCGGCCCGGCTTGATTCATCAAAATGCAATTCAAGGTTAAAGTGTTGCAAATCAAGATCAGCAAATGCAGTATTGAAAATTTGACAAAATGAATTGTAATTTTCTTGGTAATTATCTTGGACGTTGGTAAGCAACCATTCATGAATATCATCAAGCGAGTAGACCTGTTTCATGATGGTGATCAGGATCAGCGAAGCAACGTGTTCCTGTGAATATTTCTTTTTGATCGGTTTCGGCATTAATCCTTTTTTGACGTAACTATTGACCATCGAAGCGGTGATTGGTCCAGAAATGAGCGGCTCAAGGTACCGATTGCCGAGACTGACGACTTGGTCCATATAAAGGGCTAGATCTGGAAGTTCTTTCCATTGTGGAAGGCGCGGCGTGTTTGCAAGTAATTCATTGATCTTCATTGTATTAAATCCTTCTTTAATTAATCTGATTTAATTATAGCATGTTTTAGAATTCGAATTGAAAATTAAGGGGAAACGTTAAAAACAAAATAAAATTAAAATTAATTTAATCTAGAATATAAATCTAGATGTAGTATAATTAAATTATCGAAGATAAAGGAGACGGTAGCATGACACATCAAGAACAAATTGTCAATGAAGTCTTAAGTGCGGTTACTCATGCAGTTGGAATTGGGCTGAGCATTTGGGGACTCGTGTTATTGATTTTAAAAGGAGTCAAAACGAACTCCGTGTTGGTTGCTATCACGGTGATTATTTATGGAATAACGTTAATTTGTTTATATTTGTTTTCAACTCTTTTCCATTCGTTGTATTTTACAAAGGTTAGTCGAATCTTCCAATGTTTTGATCATTGTGGCATTAACTTGCTGATTGCTGGAACGTACACGCCGTATTGCTTATTGGCAATTCGCGGCCGGTTAGGAATGGGGATGTTGATTGTGATTTGGATTCTTGCGCTTGGCGGAATGGCTTATCACTTATTTACCAAGAACCGGCAACAAAAGGTGGAAACCCTTCTGTATGTTTTGATGGGCTGGATGTGCTTGCTGGGAGCTAAACCGCTTTTAATGAATTTAGGAATTGTTTCATCCTGGTTATTGATTGCCGGCGGGGTGATTTTTACTCTGGGAGCGTTGGTTTACAGCATTCGTAATTTACGGTTTGCCCATGTAATCTGGCATTTGCTGGTGATGGGCGGGACGGCATGCATGTTTTTGTCGATTTATCTGTTCATTTAATTTAAATTTATAAAATTACGGTGTAAACGCTTGCTGTTATCAAATCATAATGGTACTCTATAATTGAAATTGGTTTATGAAAGAAGTGGGGAAGGATGGCAGTTAGCAAGTTAAATCAACAGCAAGAAGCTGCGATTAAATCGTTTGAAAAAGACTTTAATGTAATGCATGCATTGGCAGATCAAAATCGGCAAAAAATTATCGTACTCCTTGCTCACCACTTAGATGATGGGTTGACGGTAACTTCAATTACGGAGAGAATGGCAATTACTCAACCCGCTGTTTCGCATCATCTTAAGATTTTGCGGGATGCAGAAATTGTTTCTTTTCATAAAAAAGGACTTCAAAGCGTTTATTATTTGACACTTAAAGAACCGTTAAAGAGATTGGAGCAATCTTTAAACGGATTACGAACAAAATTCGAGAAATAATTAAAGGGTAAATGTTTAAAAGTAAGTACGAGACTGAGCAACAAGCGCAGCCTCATTTTTTATTTTAGAAAGGAATTGCAATGAAATTTTATGCTGTGCGCAAGGGGCGCAAACCAGGAATTTATTCGACTTGGAGTGAATGCGAAGCCCAAGTTAAGGGAGTTTCAAAAGCAGAATATAAAAGTTTTCGCAAACGTGCGGATGCAGAAAATTACCTTCAAGGAAATGAAGTTTCAAATTTTCAAAAGAAATCTCCATCTTCAGCGACATTAAGGGGCTGGAAAGATCCGGATATTCTCCTTTTTACTGATGGCGGATCACGCAATCATGGCAATCACGCGGGAGATCATGTCCATGCCGATGATAAGGCTGCTTGGGCGTTTTTGATTCGGCGTGATGGGCACAATGTTCGTGGAACTGGCGGTGAATACGGTGCAACCAATAATCGGATGGAATTGATGGCTTTAAGAAATGCATTGAAGGTTCTTGGGCAACGCGGATGGAATCGCGAAAAAATCAATGCAACGCTTGATTCACGGTACGTTTTACAAGCGATTCAAAAAAATTGGTTGCAATCATGGAAACAAAAGAGATGGCACAAATCATCTGGTGAAATGGTGGCTAATCAAGCGTTGTGGCAGGAAATTGATCGCCTTTTACCGTATTTTCCGCAAATTAAATTTATTTGGACTAAGGGCCATGCAGATAATAAAGGAAATGTGATCGTTGATCAAATGTTGAATGCCAAAATGGACCAGATGTGATTTTAATCAGATAAGAAATTTGCAATATATGATTCAAAAATATTTGAATTTTGAAAATTTGTTAACGTGGCTTAATCGCAGTTTATGAGGATTTATAAATTTATCAGAAAACGGTCACAAATCCCCCATTTTTAATTCAATGAATTTAGTTAAATTAAAGATTGAAAACTTAATTTTAAAAGCTATAATTAGGTAAGTAAGTTAATGGAGGGATTGATAGGTATCAAAGCGAAAAAGAAAGGAGCAATTATTGCGGGGGTTGTAATCGCAGTAATTGCCATTGCATTCGGTGGAGTGGCAGCTTATCAAGCAAACCATTTTAATAAAGGAGTTGCCATTAATGGAGTTAATGTTGGGGGATTGACTGCAAGTCAAGCAATGTCAAAACTCGAGAACGGCAAACTGGATAATACGGTTAAAGTTGGTAATCAAGTAATTTACCAGGGAAAACAAACTGTATCCGGCGTTACCGCGCAGGATGAACCAGAAGTCAAAGCAATTTTGAAGAAACAATTTACTTTGATTCCAACAAGTAAAACAAAGAATTACAACGTTTCATCAAACCAAAATAATCAATACCGGACAACCGATTTACGCAATGCGGTTCAACAAAAGTTAACCGCAATGAACGCTGATCGGACACCTGCCCGCGATGCATGTGCGGTTTTGAAAAACGGAACGGTTTCAGTTGAAAAGGCTAAAGATGGAAATCAATATAATGTTAAAGCAATGATGAAGGAATATGATGATCAGGTCAACAATGATCATATTGATTTGAAAGCCATCATTGCTAAACCGGTAACTGAATCAAGTCAACAAGTTCAAAATGAAAAGACGAAGTTGCAAGATTTAGCAGATGCGACGGTTGATTATAAGGTTGAAAATCAAGATTATAATTTACCGGCTAAACAGATGATTACATCAGCTAAGTATGTTAACGGTAAGTATCAGATCAATTCAAAGGCGCTTGCTGATAAAATTGATCAGATCAATAAGAGCCAATCAACGCTTGGAAAGAAATTCAACTTTAAGACAACTAACGGAAATACGATTCAAGTGCAAGGCAAGACATACGGCTGGGCAATTGACACGAAAAGTGCGGTTGCAAGTATCTTAAAGGCTTACGAAAATGGAACGAAAACCGTAGATGCCAAGGATAACATTTACGGGATTGGCTACAATGAAAACGGAACGGGTTACGGGGTCACATCAAACGACGGCATCGGTGATACCTATGCCGAACTTTCAATTGCTGATCAACATGCATGGTTCTACCGTGACGGCAAACTCGTTGACCAAGTTGATGTTGTAACCGGAAACGTTCAATCGCATAATGATACGCCCAAGGGTGTTTACTACATTATGTATAAACAATCACCTTCAACTTTGAAAGGTGTCGGCTATGACGGTAAGGCATACAGTTGCAAGGTTCAATACTGGGCTCAATTTACAAACGATGGTTGCGGCTTCCACGATGCATGGTGGCGGACAAACTGGGCAAAGGATGCATACTTGACTCAAGGATCAGACGGGTGTGCTAATATTCGTCCAGACCAAGCTGGTCAGGTTTATAATTCACTTTCGGTTAACGAACCGGTAATTGTGTATTAATAAGAAAAGATAAAGGGATGGCAAGCACAAAATTTGTTTTTTGGTATGATTATGATAAAATACTAATGTAACAGATTTTGGGGATGTTTAGGATTCGACAGGTATAGGTCGAGCTTAAACTGCGTTTAGTAGGTTGCGACTACTATAAAACGCTCAGTTAAATATAACTGCAAAAAATAACAATAATTCATACGCCTTAGCTGCCTAATCGCGGTATAGCGTAAATCTTGATTAGGATCGTCCACGTTCTGATTAAGGTTTTATATGCAGTGGACTACGTTGTCAGTTCCCGTCTGAAATTGGCAAAAGAGATCGATCAGGCTAGTTGATAACGGTGGCCATGTTACACGGCGGAGTTATCAATGAAATTTAAATAGTGTGACTATGAACGTAGATGTTTAGGTGGCGATATGCTTGGACGCGGGTTCGACTCCCGCCATCTCCATAAGAGGGCTGAAGCTAGGGAAAGATCCTTCTTCAGTCTTTTTTGTTAAATTCAGCTCGATAATTAGGTAGGAGAGATACTAATGAAGATTTTAATGATTGAAGACAACAAATCAGTGTGTGAAATGATGTCGATGTTTTTTGAAAAAGAAAACTGGGATGCCACGTATGCTTATGATGGTGAAGAAGCCATTGAAAAATTTAAGGCGGCTCCTAATAGTTGGGATATGATTACGTTGGACTTGAACCTTCCTAAAATGGATGGAATGCAAGTTAACGCTGAAATTCGGAAGATTTCAAAGACGGTTCCGATTATCATTTTGACAGCGCGGGATTCAGAAAGTGATCAGGTTTTAGGACTTGAAATGGGTGCCGATGATTACGTTGTTAAGCCGTTTTCACCAATTACATTGATTGCCCGGATCAAGGCTCTTCACCGACGGGCAACCATTGGCGGCGGTACCCCAAGTCAGGATAACACCGCTGAAAAATTTGATGTGGTTACTGATCATTTGAAATTAAGTACGACGACCCGGGAAGTGTTATTAGATGGAAAACCATTGAATAATTTAACCCCGAAGGAATTCGATCTTTTAAAGACGCTTGCCCAAAAGCCGCGCCAAGTTTTTTCACGGGAACAGCTATTGCAACTGGTTTGGGACTATGAATATTATGGTGATGAGCGGACCGTTGATGCACACATCAAGAAGATTCGGCAAAAGATCGAAAAGGTTGGCCCCCAAGTGATTCAAACAGTTTGGGGCGTTGGTTATAAATTTGATGATTCCGAGGTAAAGTAAAATGAAGTTTAAGTTCAAACTTCTTTATCAGCAAATGCTGCTGCTTTTTACCATGATCGTTTGTTTTCTTGCAATTGTTGGGGTTTCATTATTCCACCTGACAAAGGAAAATGTTTATCAAGATGCGTGGACACGGATGGAAGGGTATGCCCAAAGTATCCGGAATAATGCATTGCAGTTAACTACGAATGATCAAGGCGAAACGCAAATCACGTTGAATGCCCAGGAATTGCGCGATAGTGAAATGATCTTGAAAAACAACGATGTGCATTTTACGATTTACACCAGTCCGGATCAGATTCTTTACCCGCAATACGGGTTTAAATCGACCCTTTCAAAAAATGACTGGAAAGAATTGCAAAACGGCAAAATTTTGAAACGTCGGGATGACCTTGCCGGAAAGGGACGCCTATTTAAGGATCACCACGGTGAACACCCGAAAATGATGCCGAAACAACGAATGACGGATATTTTCATGCCGTGTTTTGATGTTAATGGGCAGCTTGTTGCGGTTATTTCGGTCGCATCCGCCGTTTCAAACATTCACAATGATTTCCGCAAGATCCAGCAAAATTTAACGTTTGCGTTAATGATCTGTACAATTTTAGGATTTGTCATCAGTTACCTGATTGCCCGCTACATTACAAAACGGATTAAAAAGATGCAGGCTGCAACCCGCCAAGTTGCGGAAGGGAATTTTGATGTTCAAATTGAACACGGAAATCAAGATGAGCTTGATGAACTTGCCATTGATTTTAATCAAATGGCGGCATCACTAAAAGAATCGTCAGAAGAAATTCAGCGTCAAGAACAGCGCCGCAAGGAATTCTTTGCCAATGCTGCGCATGAAATGAGAACGCCATTGACGACCATTAATGGATTGCTTGAAGGAATGAAGTATAATGCAATTCCTGAGAATAAAGTCGGCGAAAGCATTGATTTAATGAGTAACGAAACGAAACGGCTGATTCGGCTTGTCAATGATAATTTGGATTATGAACGGATTCGGTCTGGGTCAATGCAGCTTAATTTAACAAAGTTTAGCGCAACCGAAACATTGAATAAGATCATGCGGCAGTTAACGCCGAAAGCGGATGAAGCAAACGATCATTTTGAAATGCAGACGCAGGAAGATATTCCTGTGTGTGCCGATTATGACCGGTTCACGCAAATTTTCTACAATATTATCCAAAATGCGATTCAGTTTACAACAAACGGAACGATTACGGTTGCAATCAAACGGCGTGAAAAACAAGCCGGAACGGAAATTAAGGTTTCTGATACCGGAATCGGGATGAGTCAGGAACAGTTGGATAATATTTGGGAACGCTACTATAAAGCTGACCAATCACGCGCCCGGACAAAAGGCGAGTCTGGATTGGGGCTTGCAATCGTTCACCAATTAATTCAACAGCATAAAGGAAAAATCAAGGTTACAAGTACCGAAGGAAAAGGAACAACGTTTACGCTGTTCTTCCCGGATCGGGAAATTGCAACCGCAAAGAAAAAATAGGAAAAAGAGATCGTGGTGAGGGCCGCGATCCCTTTTCTGCATTTTGTGGTAGTTTTCGTTCAAAAGCGATTCATGTATAATGAAAGAGAATTAATATCAAAGGAGAATCAAAATGGAAATTGCGGATTATCGAAATCAAATCGAAGCAATGACCCGTCAGATCTCTGAGTTCGGGAGGTCTCTTTGACTTAGAAAGTCTTGAAGAGCAAATTGCTGAAAATGAGTCGAAGATGGCTGAACCTGGATTCTGGGATGATGGAACAGCTGCTCAAAAGTTAATTAATGAAAATAATGAATTAAAGAATAAGTTTGATAACTTTCATCAACTTTCACAATCAATTGACGATTTGAATGTTTTGTTTGAATTGGTTCAGGAAGATGAAACGGATGCGGATCTTCGGGCAGAATTAGAAATGCAACTGAATAATACCCAAGCACAACTTGAAAAATATCAATTATCCTTGCTGTTGAATGGCAGGTATGACAAGGATAATGCAATTCTTGAAATTCACCCTGGAGCTGGGGGAACTGAATCGCAAGACTGGGGTTCAATGCTGATGCGGATGTACATGCGGTGGGCCGAACAGCATAACTTTAAGGTTGAAGTTGCTGATTATCAAGTGGGTGAAGAAGCAGGAATCAAGAGTGTAACTTTAATGATTAAAGGAACGAATGCATACGGTTACCTGCGCAGTGAAAAAGGTGTTCACCGGCTGGTTCGGATTTCCCCATTTGATGCGGCTGGCAGACGGCACACCTCATTTGCGTCCGTTAACGTCATGCCGGAACTTGATGACAGTGTTGAAGTTGATTTACGGCCCGAAGATATTAAAATGGAAGTTTTCCGGTCAAGCGGGGCCGGCGGCCAGCATATTAATAAGACGTCATCAGCGGTGCGTTTGATCCACATTCCAACTGGGATCGTTGTTTCCAGTCAAGCACAACGGTCGCAATTTCAAAACCGGGCAACGGCAGAAAGCATGTTAAGGGCCAAACTTTATCAACGCGAATTAGAAGAGAAACAACGGCAAAAAGCTGAGATTCAAGGTGAACAAATGGATATCGGCTGGGGATCGCAGATTCGGTCTTACGTTTTCCATCCGTATTCAATGGTCAAGGATCACCGGACTGGATATGAAACGGCCAACAACCAGGCAGTAATGGACGGCGATCTGGACGGCTTTATTAACGCCTATCTTCAATGGAAACTGCAACAGGAAAATCCGCAATAAAGAGGGATATGAATGGAATTTTTAAAATTAATTGGAACATTTTTGATTCAACCATTATTGTGGCTGGGAATTTTGTGGACGATCGTCAGTTATTCGCTTCGAATCCGCAGTGACCGTCGAAATTTTAAAATTGCGTTGAACAAAGACTGCTTTGAAATTCGCCACTTTATTAAGAAAGGAATTTTGTGGGGAATCGTTGGTTCGTTGGTCAGTTTGATTATTGGCTGTTACTTACCAATGAAAGTAATTGTTCTGTACGAAATCTTAGCAGCGGTGGCTGTTCTTTGCACGTCACGCATTGATTTAAGTGCCGTTCCGCTATATATTTTGGGAATTTTGGCGGTTCTGCGGCAATCAGCGATTTTACCCGTGATTTTATTGCTGTTAGGATTTAACTACTTTGTTAAAGAACGATTGACCCATGGCGAAAATGCAATTTGGTTTACGCCGCAAATCAAGCACAACCGGCGAAAACGGCGGTTGGCAGTTTATCGTTGGAGCGAGTTTACAATTTTACCATTAATGATTTATATTCCAGGGACTTTAATGGAAAAACTGTTTCATTTTTTGCCGCTGGTTCATTTCGGCGAAGTTCACTTCAGTTTGTTTATTTTGCCGTTTTTTGTCAGCAGTGCAGGACGGATTCGCGGGGAACAAATTGAGTCCCGGATGCAGGTGGTCCAAAAACAGAACCTGATTTTAGCGATTGGAGCATTTGCTTTCGCTGTTGTCGCATGGTTGTTGCCGCATCTCGGAATTTTGTGGATCATGCTGATGTTGGCGTTGACGGTTGGAATTCATCTCTATCATTATTTGCAGATAAATAAAAACCGGGCGCAATATATTGAAGTGAGCGAAGGAATTCGGGTAATTGCGATTCGTCCAGGAACGCCGGCTGCGAAAATGAGTCTTAATCCTGGCGATGTGATTTTGACATGCAATAACCAACCAGTGACGAATGAGAATCAATTTTATGAAGCATTACAGCTTGATTCGGCATATTGCCATTTGAAAGTTAAGACAATGAGTGGTGATTTGAAGATCACTGAAGGAGCAATTTATAATGATTCACCATACGAGCTTGGAATCGTCCAGTTTCGTAAACTGAATTGAAGTGGGAGGATTTGAATGAAAAAGAAACTTTACCGTTCAAACAAGCATCGGATTTTATTTGGAGTATGCGGCGGTTTTGCGGACTATTTTGGAATCGATCCGAAATACATCCGAATTGGCTATTTGATTTTTGCTTTAATTTGTTCAATGTTTGCTCGGCTTTCGATTTTACCGGTCGGCATTTATGTAATTTTAGTCCTGGCAATACCGCTTGATCCGAACCAATCGGTAAACAGTTTTAGTTCTTTTTTTAGAAATCAAACGACGAATCGTCCAGCGCGGCCAAATAACCAAGGCCGCAAAGTTATTCGGGACGTTAAGGAAAAAGATATTAAAAAGTAGAAGGGAAATCATTCATGGGATTCTGGAAAAAAGCAATTCTTGATACGCTGATTTTTATTGCGATTGCCGGATTTTTTCCATCAATGTTTCACGTTTCAAGCCTTTGGATGGCATTTGTGGCGGCAGTCGTTGTTGGATTGCTGAATCGCTTTGTTAAACCGATCATTGTGTTACTGTCACTACCGATCACTGCACTGACATTCGGGTTGTTTTACGTGGTGATCAATGCGTTTATGCTTGAACTTGCTTCATGGGCGCTTAAACCGGATTTTGCCTTCAGCAGTTTTGGCGCAACGTTAGTGACGGCAATCATTATCAGTGTGGTCAATATGATCGTTTCCGACCATTTTATCGAATAATTAATCGGCACTGATTAGATTTAATGGTAAAATATTAATGATAAAAAGGCTTTCAGAAATGAGGAATGAGGATGCGAAGTGTAACAGTCAAACAGTTAGCTGATGCATGCGGATTGACCGTGTAT
>DWVG01000015.1 GCA_019120355.1 Candidatus Ligilactobacillus faecavium | reverse complement strand
AATTATTTTGCTAAAGCTTTCTTAGCTTCGTCAACAAGTGCCTTGAATGCATCTGCATCGCTAACGGCTAAGTCAGCAAGCATCTTGCGGTTAACTTCGATTTCAGCTAACTTCAAACCGTGCATTAACTTGCTGTAGCTGATGCCGTTCATCCGGGCTGCAGCATTGATCCGTGCGATCCATAATTTACGGAAGTTTGATTTTGTCTTCCGACGATCACGGAATGCATATTGGTATGACTTCATTACTTGTTGCTTAGCAACTTTAAATTGAATGTGCTTTGAACCGCGGTAACCCTTGGCTAATTTGATCATTTTTTTACGACGTTGGCGTGTAACTGTTCCACCTTTAACACGTGGCATGAAAATTCCTCCTCTAAGTTAGAACCGATTTGGTCCTGTCAAAAATTTAATTCGTAATAATTATTTCATTTGTGAAAGCATTTGCTTGATTCGCTTCATATCTGATGAAGATACCATGCCTGCTTTCCGTAATTGACGACGTTGCTTGATCGTCTTACCGTGGAAACGGTGTGATGTATATGCGTGATGACGCTTTAAACCGCCCTTTCCTGTACGCTTAAAACGTTTTGCTGATGCGCGGTGTGTTTTCATTTTTGGCATAATCAAAATCCTCCTATTAATCTACTCACCTATTTTTCAGTTTTAGGTGCAAGCATTAAAAACATGCTTCTTCCATCCATCTTTGCCTTTGATTCAACGGATGCAACATCCTTTGTTTCTTCAGCAAAGCGACTCAGAACTTCACGTCCGATGTCTTTATGTGTAATGGCACGCCCTCTGAAGCGAATTGAAACCTTAACTTTGTCTCCCTTCGCAAGGAACTTCCGTGCGTTCTTCATCTTAGTATTAAAGTCATTCGTGTCAATCGTTGGACTTAACCGAACTTCCTTAACATTAACGGTCTTTTGTTTCTTCCGGGCTTCGCGTTGCTTCTTTTGTAATTCAAAACGGTATTTCCCGTAATCCATTACCTTTGCAACCGGCGGCTTTGCCTTCGGAGCAACTAAAACCAAGTCAAGATTTTCCTGTTCAGCGATTTGTAAAGCTTCGCGCTTTGATTTAACTCCAAGCTGATCACCATTACTGCTGATCAAACGAACTTCACGAGCACGAATGCCGTCATTAACCATCTTGTCTACTGCTATGATACTTCACCTCCAAATAAATTCAGAGAGAAAATGCAGATAAAAAAAACCTCCGTTTGAATACTTCAAACAGAGGTCATTAAAGCCGCTTTTAACGGAATTAATTTCTTAATTTCTGCCCGGAGACTTTCTTGTCTGCTAGGCGAGAAGCTTTTGCCTCTGCTTTTTTCTCAACTTTAAGTAGTTTACCAGTTTAAAACTACCCTGTCAAGCCTAAATTAATCTTCGCGACTGTATGTTTCAATATCATGATCGATCATTGTTACAAATTCATCAAACGCCATGGTTGTTTGTTCGTCTTCACCGTATTTCCGAACCGTAACCGTGCCGTTTGCCTTTTCATTATCACCAACAACCAATGTGTATGGAATCTTGTTGACTTGGGCTTGACGAATCTTGTAGCCCATCTTTTCGTTTCGGTCATCCATCTTAATCCGAATGTTGTGGGCAACTAACTTGCTAGCCAATTCCTTCGCATAGTCAAGGTGAAGGTCGTTCTTAACCGGAATAATTGCAACTTGTTCCGGAGCAAGCCATGTTGGGAATGCTCCCTTGTAAATTTCAGTTAAGTAGGCGGTGAACCGTTCCATTGTTCCGACAACTCCACGGTGGATCATGATTGGCCGGTGTTCTTCACCGTCAGTTCCCGTGTACTTCAGGTCAAAGCGTTCTGGAAGTAAGAAGTCAAGTTGGATCGTTGACATTGTTTCTTCCGTTCCAAGGGCCGTCTTCGTTTGAATATCCAATTTAGGACCATAGAATGCAGCTTCGCCTTCTGCTTCATAGTATTCCAAACCAAGGTCATCCATGGCACCCTTCAACATCTTTTGTGACTTTTCCCACATTTCATCGTCATCGAAGTACTTTTCAGTGTTCTTCGGATCACGGTAACTCAACCGGAATGAGTAATCTGTAATGTTAAAGTCTTTGTAAACATCCATGATCAACCGCAAGATCTTTGCAAATTCATCTTGAATTTGATCCAATGCAACGAATGTGTGTCCATCGTTTAATTCCATTTCACGAACCCGTTGTAAACCTGAAAGAGCTCCTGATTTTTCATAACGGTGCATCATTCCGATTTCAGCGATCCGCAATGGTAATTCACGGTATGAACGCTTGTGGTGCTTGTAAATTTGAATATGTGACGGGCAGTTCATTGGCCGTAATTCAAGGAATTCGCCATCGCCCATGTCCATTGGTGGGAACATGTCATCATGATAGTGATCCCAGTGACCTGATTGCTTGTAAGCATTCAAGTTCATCAAAACTGGAGTATAAACGTGTTGGTATCCATCGGCAACTTCCTTGTCAATGATGTACCGTTCGATCGTCCGCCGAATCGTAGCACCCTTTGGCATCCAGTATGGTAAGCCGGCACCGACTTTAGGATCAACAAAGAATAAGTCTAACTTGTTTCCGATTACCCGGTGATCCCGTTCTTGAGCTTCTTTCCGCCGTTCCAATTCAGCATCCAAATCTTTTTGCTTGTAAAAGGCTGTTCCGTATACCCGTTGAAGCATTGGGTTGCTTGAAGCGCCTTTCCAGTATGCTCCGGCAACTGATAAGATTTGGAAGACCTTAACTGCTCCGGTTGCTGGTAATTGAACGCCACCTAAGTACTTGAAATCGCCTTGTTGATACATTTCAACTTGACCGTCAACGGCATTTTCATTGATCAAGGCTGTTTGATATTCATCGCCTTCAGCCATTGATAATGCTTCATCAACTGGAACCATAATCTTTTCAATTGCAATGTTTTGCTTGATCAACTTGTTCATTTCAGCAGTGATCTTGTCGAATTCATCTTCTGAAATTTGGCCGTCAGCATTATCTGTATCTAAACAGAAACCATGTTCAGTTGCTGAACTTTCACCGAACTTCATCTTTGGATACATGTTATGTAATGCGTGTTTCAAAATTTGAGCAACGGTATTCCAAAGAACAACCAATCCATCTTCGCTGTCTTTCGTAATGATTTCAATTGAACCGTCTTGTTCAAGAGCATCGTGATAACCAACCAACTTGCCGTCAAATTTACCGGCAACGGCCTTTTTAGCCAAGCTGATGCTGATTGACTTGGCAATTTCTTCAACCGTTACGCCCTTTTCAAATTGTTTAACCGTTCCGTCTGGGAACTGAATGTTGACTTCTGCCATTTTTCTTCCTCCTTCAAAGTCGGACAAACAAAAAAACGCCCCAATACTGACTTTTCAGTATTGGGACGTTCGTTAACGTGGTTCCACCCAGTTTTAGGTATTAAAAATACCCCTCATTTTGCTTTAACGCGCAACACGCTCACGATTAAGTGAGAAAACTGAAAGTGGTAAGCTCGTTAGTTAGGAGACTTTCAGTCACGATCTCCTTCCCTGAAGTTAACGATCCGTTTGTCTTTCTTGACTACATTGAACCATAAATCTTTTCATTTGGCAATAGTTATTCTGGATTTCTTCGGTTTGGACCGACCATTTGATATTCAGTTGCCAAAAACTTAATGCGTTCCATGATCCGCATTGCCTTCAACGGTTCGCTGTCCCCGCGATTGTTGTACGTTAAATATTGTTCTTGTAAGTCTTTCATCGAAAGATTAGAACTAAATAACGTCGGCAATTCGTTCTGCATTCGATATTCCAAAATAATTCCCAAAACGTCGTCCCGCATCCAACTTGTCAGCCGGGTTGCTCCAATATCATCAAGCATCAAAACCGGAACCTGTTTAATCTGATTCAAGATTTGATTAGGATTCCCATTTTGGATTGCGCCCGTCATCTCGACACTAAATGACGGAAAATGGATCATCATTGATTGAATTCCATTTTCAGCTAACTTATTCGCGATTGCAGCTAATAAATAAGTTTTCCCAACTCCTAGACTGCCGGATAAATAAAGACCCTTTGGAAATTTACCATTTTTTTGATAATCAATGCACTCGTCAATGAACGTTAATGCCGCCCGCAACGGTTCCTCACGGCCGCTAATATCATAATCTTCAATCCGGGCATTTCGTAACCCCTTTGGAAGGTTGATCATTCCAACCATTTTTTGCCGTTGTTGCGCCTGTTGCTGTTCAACCATTTTGGCCGTTGGATGATACACAACTTCGATATGGTGGTCGCTGACAATCAGTTGCGGCTCATATCCTGGAGCAAAGGTCTGTTTACCTGCAGCAAGTTCTTTGCGTAAATTTACAAATTCATACAATTTGCTGAAACCCGTAATGATGTCCTGCTTTGATAACCGTTCCTGATTATCTTTCAGAAACTGAGCAACCACCGGATCCTTAACAACATCATCAAACAGCTTAAGGTATTGTTCCCGCATCTTCGGGTCGCGAAAGCGGCGTTTTAATCCATCACTGATATTATCCATTAACGTTCATCTCCTTTCGGGGTCTTCTGATTGATCCGCTGCATTAACCGGGAAATGTCCTGATTAACATTTACAGATTGATCTTTAGTTTGGTTTTTAATCGTTGATTGATTCTCTTTCTTTTGCGCCCATGCCGGCAATTTTTCTGCATACTGAGAGCGGCGCGCATACCGGGAAGCGTGCTGTGGTTGCTGCCGTTTCTTTTGCCATTCACGCACATAAGCGATTGCCTTTTCCGGCGTATTCACCTTATTTTTCAACCAATTATTCGCTGTGCGTTCAAAATATTTCTGATTTAACGAATCCATATTTTCATTAACCAGCATATAATGGGTCAACACGTTAATGACCGCGGGGGCAAGCCGTTGCGCTTCAACTGCCCGTTGAATCGTGATTTGCTCTTCATGCGTTACGGTTTGCCCCTGCTCATCCTTCAATGCCGTTAAAAATTCCATCGGGGCATACTGTTCACAAGCCGCAATCAGGTCTTGATCAACAGTCCTTACCGGCTGACTTGGTTGTTGAATTTCCACATTCGAATCAGAATCATCACTTTTGCCCGGCTTCATTGTAAATTCATACTGCTGACTTGCCAATGCACGGAATCGATTCCAATTGACATCATCTTGATGATTGATGTCAACCGCTTCTTCCAGCAAACGAACAAGCTGGACTTCATCAAGGCCATACATCACCGCAACCGTATTCACAGTCTGTAAGTTTTGCGCAACTGATTGTTGATTAACAAAGGTCTTCGTTAACAACTGTTTTAACAATTGAACGTTAAGCTTCATCTTCAAATCGGCCACCGGCGTTGACTGAACCGGCGCATCAGTTACTGAAGAGGAGCCCTTTACCCGGAAAACATCCGTCAATTTTTTCGAAACATCCTGAAACGCATGCCGATTCCAATGGTTGCCTTCAAAGAAATTCAACAATTGGGCAAATTGCTGCTCGCCAACATATTCCATTAGCAACCCGCTTAAAACCGAATCTTCAAAGAATGCACTTCCGCTTTTAGCCGGAAGCATTTCGTACAAAAAACAATGCTTTTGCGCGTTAAACTGCGTTCGCATCAACCCAACCGCTTCAAGCTTTTCCTTGGCAGTCGTAAATTGCTGGATATTAATTCCGAGCCGAACTAAAAACTGCTCGTGATTCCATTCTGGAAGTTGATCCCAGTCACCCGTTTGAATTTCAGCAATTAGGGACATGTAAAGGGCAACCGCCGTTTCGCCGATAAATGGCTGGTATAATTTCGTAAGCGTTTGAAATTGAAATTCTTGAGGAAGTGCCTTGGAAACAACCTTAAATTTATCAGTTGCTAAAATATGAATTTGATTCAAGTTCCTTCCTCCTTAATTTATTTCTGCTTATTCCGTTTCATTAATTCCTGCAATTCATCTGCAAATGATTGCATATCCTTGAATTCATGGTAAACACTTGCAAACCGGATGTAAGTAACATCATCAACATCCGCCAAAATGTTCATTACGTATTCGCCAATCAATTGACTTGAAACTTCGGTCCCGCCGACTGCGCGAATTTTGCGTTCAACTTCATCAACGATATCGGTAATTTTATCCATACTAACGGGACGTTTTTCCGCTGCTCGCATAATTCCGTGCAAGATTTTATCGCGGTTAAATTCTTCCCGATTTCCGTTTTTCTTAATTACTAATAATGGAGTTGCTTCGATCCGTTCAAACGTTGTGAACCGGTAGCCGCATTTTTCACATTCCCGCCGCCGTCGAATGGCATTTCCGTTGTCAGCTGGACGACTATCAACAACCCGTGAACTATTATTGTGACATTGCGGACATAACATTTACTCCACCTCGCTTCCCAATAAATGCTTTGATGTCAACCATTTTATCATTTTTAGCTTTAATTCTTCAACTGACCCGTTATTGGTAATCACTTCATCAACATACTTTGCCCGCTCGCAGTTGCTCATTTGGGCATTGATCCGCGCTTGCGCCTGGGCTTTTGATAAATGATTCCGGTTCATTAAATTCGAAAGCTGCTTTGCGCTTGTCGTTTCGATCATCATCGTACTGGTACACAAATCTAAGTAATGCCCTTCAATAAGCAGTGCAATATCGATGACTGCCAATTTGACCTTGGCTTTCTTGGCCTGGTTCACCCGTTCAATAATTTGCTGATGAATCAGCGGCCGCATAATGTGATTTAATTTTGCCAATTCTGCAGGGTCATTAAATACTAAATCACCAAGTTTCGTTCGGTTAAGACTGCCATCTGCATTCAAATACTCTTTGCCAAATTGAAGTTCGATTTGACGTAATCCTTCTTCGCCCGGTTGCTGTAACCGGCGGGCAATTACGTCGCCGTCAATGATTTCGGCTCCATATGATGCCAAAATCTTGCTGACCGTCGACTTTCCAGAAGCAATTCCGCCAGTCAATCCTAAAACATATGTCATTATTTGATTTTCTGCTCCTTTGGACAAATATGGGTCCCCCGTTGACCAACAACTAACCGTTCAATTGGCGTGTGGCACCGTTCACACGGTTCGCCTGTCTTCCGGTATACGTGTAATTGATCCTGGAATTGTCCTGCGTGACTGTACGCGTTTTTAAATGAGAAAACCGTTGTTCCTTGAGCATCAATTGCGAGATTTAATTCCTTGATGATGTTATCATGCAATTTTTGCACATCACTCCGGGTCAAATGATTAGCCGGCGTTTGCGGGTGAATTTTACTCATCCATAGAACCTCATCAACATAAATATTTCCCAACCCCGTAACGACCGTTTGATCAAGGAGGGCCGGTTTGATCATTTTTTTCTTTTTCTGGAGGCGCTCGTAAAAATCATCAACCGTAAAATCAGCACTTAACGGTTCCGGACCGAGTTTTTTAATTCCCGGAAATTCAAGTTCTTCGCCCGTTTGCATCAGTTGCATCCGGCCAAATTTGCGGGAATCGTTATAACGCAAATCACGTCCATCCGCGAGCTCAAAAATTACATGACTATGTTTTTCCATTGGTGCATTGTGATCTTCAATGATGTATTTGCCTTCCATTCGGAGATGGGAAACCATCGTTAAGTTTCCGGTAAACCGAAAAAGCAAATACTTTCCCCGCCGGTCGATCCGGGTAATTTTTTGTCCCGTTAATTTCTTTTTAAAATCATCAACATCGTTATTGATCATTTTTTCGTAATTAACATCAATTTTCTTAATCGGAACGTTTAAAACCTGGGATGAAACTCCCCGACGAACCGTTTCAACTTCTGGTAATTCCGGCATTTCTCTCACCTCTTATTTTTTTGCATCAAACCACGTATCGCCTGAAGCACTTTCAACTTTCAACGGAACGGCCAAATCAACTGCTGAATCCATCACTTTCGGAACGAGTTCTTTAAGCACCGGAATTTCTTCTTTCGGCGCTTCAAAAATCAGTTCATCATGAACCTGAAGCAGCATTTGAGCCTTTAATCCCTTTTCACGTAACATTTTTTGCATCCGAATCATCGCAATTTTAATAATGTCCGCTGCACTGCCTTGAATTGGCGAATTCATTGCCGTCCGTTCAGCAAACGAACGTAAATTATAATTTTTGCTATTGATTTCTGGTAAATAACGGCGCCGGTGGAACAAGGTTTCAACGTAGCCCTGTTTCTTTGCAAGTTCGACAATCCCCGTCATGTACTTATGAACTCCTGGGAATGATTCAAAATACGTTTCAATAAATTTCTTGGCTGCTTTGCGGGTAATTCCAATATTTTGGGCTAAGCCAAAATCGCTGATTCCGTAAACAATTCCGAAGTTTACGGCTTTGGCTTGGCGCCGCATATTCGGTGTAACCTCATCTGGACTATCCAAATTAAAAATCTTCATCGCGGTACTTGCGTGAATATCTGCCCCGGTTTTAAACGCTTCCTGCATGTTTTCGTCACCTGAAATGTGAGCTAAAACCCGCAATTCAATTTGGGAATAATCCGATGAAAAAATCTGCCATCCTGAATGACTTGGAACAAATGCTTGGCGAATTTTCCGTCCTTCTTCAAGGCGAACCGGAATATTTTGCAAGTTCGGGTCAACCGATGACAACCGTCCCGTTGATGTCAACGTTTGGGTATACCGGGTGTGGACCTTGCTATCTTCCTTAAAGACAACTTTTAATAAGCCTTCAACATAGGTTGATTGAAGCTTTGAAAGCTGCCGGTACAGCAAAATATTGTCAATAATCGGATTTAATCCTTGCAATTTCTCAAGAACGCTGACTGCCGTTGAATACCCGGTCTTGGTTTTCTTAATAACTGGTAATTTTAACTTTTCAAACAAAATTACTCCTAATTGTTTAGGTGACCCGATATTAAATTCTTCGCCGGCTTCTTGATAAATCTGCTGCTCGATTTCAGCTAACTGTTCTTTAAACTCGCTGCGCATCTGCATTAACCGGTCAATGTCGACCTTAATTCCCGCAATTTCCATTTGAGCAAGAACAATCGACAATGGCCGTTCAATCGTTTCATATAACTCAGTCTGTTCATGGGCATCCAGTTCATCCATTAATTGGGATTTCAAATCATGAATTGCTTGGACTTTATGAGCCAAATGTTGCAAGAATTCTGGTTGATCAACTGGAACTGACCGCTTGGCGCCTTTACCGTACACATCTTCATCGCTTTGGACTTGATAATATTGATGCTCATGGGCAAGTTTTCCAAGATCATCACTGTTATCAGTATTATTTAACAAGTATGAAACTAACAATAAATCAAAATCAACGGGAGCCATTTGAATCCCAAGACGGTTTAATCCAACGTAATTCCGTTTGGCGTTAAAGACATCCAAAGTTGCCTTTTCAAGCAGCCCCTTCAGAACGGGTTCTTTTAATAATTGAGGCTGATTTGAAACAAAGTACTTGTCGTCCTTCAAAATTGCAAACCCAACGATTGGCGCTTTATGGTAATTTTCCCCGTCCATTTCAAGATGGAACGTAATTGAAGAAACATCTGGCTTTCCTAATTCCGTAAGGTTAGCCGCAGTTAATTCAGTATAATTGATTGACGCAACTGCCGACGTGCTTTCTGAATTTGCCACTCCCTGATTTTGATGAAGTTCACTCAAGAAACGATTAAAGTCCATCTGCTGATAGAAACTTTCTAACTTTTCGTAATCAATTCCGGACCATTCAGTATCCTTAATGTCCACTTCGATTGGAGCATCTTGCCGAATTCGAGCAAGGTCCTTACTCATAAAGGCTTGTTCCTTATCCTCGATCAAATGTTCCTTCATCTTCGATTGCCGCATCTCGTCAATTTGGTCATAAATGCCCTCAATTGAACCATACTTTTTCAGCAACTTAATTGCGGTCTTTTCACCGACCTTCGTTACTCCGGGATAATTATCAGAAGTATCCCCCACAAGTCCTTTCATATCAATAATTTGCCGCGGATTTAATCCAAATTTTTCTTCAATGTGTTCCGGAGTGTACTCTTCAATTTCAGAAACCCCTTTTTTGGTAATTGCAACCGTTGTTTGATCCGTTGCAAGCTGAGTCAAATCCCGATCCCCAGTTACGATCGTAATTTGAAAGCCTTCACCCTCAGCTTCTTTAGCAAGGGTCCCAATAATATCATCAGCTTCATAATTCTTTAGATCATAACTTTTGATTCCGTAGTCTGTGAGCATTTCACGCAAAAACGGAAATTGTTCTGAAAGTTCTCGGGGCGTTTTACTTCGCTGGCCCTTATAGTCAGCATACTTTTCAGTTCGAAACGTTGTTCTTCCGGCATCGAACGCAACCAAAATATTTGTTGGATCAATTTGTTTCAGTAACTTATCCAACATAATTTTAAAACTGTAAATTGCATTTGTATGCAAGCCGTCATGGTTCGTAAACTTTTCAACTTGATTATAAAGTGCATAGAATGCGCGAAAAGCAACACTATTTCCATCAATTAATAATAATTTTTTCGTTGAATCTGTCATTAACCTTTTCCTCGTTCTTATTATTACCCTTATTCTACCAAATCATTCGTGCAAAATAAAAATCGCGGAAATTCCGCGACTTTCATTTTAGTTTTGATTATCGTTGTGGCCAAAGATCTGAACAAGGTAGATAAACATGTTGATGAAGTCAAGGTAAAGTTGCAAAGCACCATTGACTGCCAAACCGTTAACTTCATACTGATCACCATATTGAAGATAAATGTTCTTCATGTTTTGCGTATCCCATGCAGTTAAAATCGTAAAGATCACAACCCCAACATATGAGAAGATGTATTCAATCGCCGCACTGTGCAAGAACAGGTTGATCACTGAAACAATTAACAAGGCGATCAACGCTGCAAATGCCTGGCGTCCGAAACGGGATAAATCTTTCTTAGTATTTAACCCGAACAGACTTAAAACGACAAAGACAACGGCTGCCGAAACAAATGCCATTGTAATGTTCTTCATTGTATAAACCGCCAAAATCGATGAGAAGAAAATTCCTTCGATTGCCGCATATCCAAAAAGCATTAAGATACTTGCAGCCGCCGACCGGTTAGGATTATATGACAATGAGAACACCATCACGATCGAAACGATTCCTAAAACAATCATCATTACCGGGCTGCTGAAAATCGTGTATTGTAAATATTTAACCGTAATAAATGCCATAATGGCCGAAATTGCGATTGCCCCTGCCATGTAGCCATACATCCGTGATAGGAACCGGTTCAAGCCCTGCATGTTGACTGAGCTTTGTTGATCAAAATTATCCATAAAAACTCTCCTTCTAATTCATTGTAGAGAAGATTATAGCACACAAAAAAGGCTTTTTCCTAACATAATCCATTAGAAAAAGCCTTGTTTAACCTTAATTTTTATTTAAGCTTAATTCACTAAGCAATTGTTCATAAACGCGTTCATACTTTTGAATATCGCCGGCTCCCATGAAAATAACAACGGCATCATGATAATCCAAAAGTGGTGACATGTTGTCAAGTTTCAAAACTTCGCCACCCTTAGTGATCTTCTTCCCAAGGTCAGCTGATGAAACATTGCCGCTATTTTCACGAATCGAACCAAAAATATCAGTTAAGTATACTTGATCAGCGATGTTCAGGCTCTTAGCAAAGTCATCCATCAATGCGATCGTCCGCGTAAAGGTATGCGGTTGGAAAACAGCAATTAATTTCTTATTCGGATATTGCTGCCGCGCAGCATCCAATGTTGCCCGAATTTCATGTGGGTGGTGGGCATAATCGTCAATGATGACCATATCAGCAACCGTTTTTTCAGTAAAGCGACGTTTAACCCCTTTAAAGGTCAATAATTCTTGTTTGACCTTGCCGAGGTCGATTTTTTCAAAGTAGCTGACCGCAATCACTGCCAACGTATTCAAAACGTTGTGTTCACCGAACAAATGAATTTCAAAGTTCCCTAAGAATTGATCGTGGAAGTAAACATCAAAACTTGAGCCGGTTGTTGTCCGTTTAATATTTTTGGCAACGAAATCATCGTTATCTTCTGTCCCGTAGTAATAAATCGGAACATTGGCATTTAATTTCCGTAAGTTCTTGTCTTCGCCCCATGCAAAGATTCCCTTCTTAGTTTGCCGTGCAAGGGTTTCAAAGGCATCGCACACATCATCGATTCCCGTAAAGTAATCCGGGTGATCAAAATCGATGTTCGTCATGATTGTATAATCTGGGTGATATGCAACAAAGTGCCGCCGGTACTCATCAGCTTCAAAAACAAAGAAGCGGGCATCCGGCGTCCCCTTTCCAGAACCATCCCCAACTAAGTAACTTGTTGGTGAAACCCCGCTCATTACATGTGCAAGGAGGCCGGTTGTACTTGTCTTTCCGTGAGCACCAGCAACGCCGATACTTGTTGTTTCTTCAATGATCATTTCGACAACTTCAGGGTAACGCATTACCTTTAAGCCCATTTCCTTTGCCTTCGCAATTTCTTCTTGACCGTCGTTAAATGCGTTGCCGGCAACAATGATCATTCCTGGTTTAATATTGTCAGCATTGAAAGGTAAAATTTTGATTCCTGCTTGTTCAAGTCCACGTTGAGTAAAAGTATACTTGTCAATGTCTGAACCCATCACTTTGCATCCCTTGTCATGTAAGATCAATGCAAGCGAACTCATCCCTGTTCCTTTAATTCCCACAAAAAAGTATGTTGCATCCATGTCCATTAGAAAAAATCCTCTCTTATCATGTCTTATCCATAGTCTATCATATGTTCAGTTAAAATTATTTATTCATTTTGCATTTTGTCTAATTCTTCTTCAGTTAAAAAGACTTTCCGCGGCTTTGAACCATGCGCTGGTGAAATGTACTGCTTTTTCTCCAGCTCTTCAATGATCCGCGCAGCCCGGTTATAACCAATTGAAAATACCCGTTGAAGCTTTGAAGTTGACGTTGTTTCTTCGTTAACGATGTATTCGAGAACCCGTGGAAGCAACTCATCTTCGTTTTCGTGATTCAATTCTTTTTTCTTCAGGTTATCCGGATCAAATGCATAATGCGGCTTACCCTGCTTCTTAACAAAATCAACGATTTCATCAATTTTATCGTCATTGATATATGTTCCTTGAAGCCGAACTGGTTGGCTCTTCCCGTTTCCAAGATAAAGCATATCACCCCGGCCAAGAAGCTTTTCAGCACCGGCAGAATCAATAATCGTGCGCGAATCAACTTGACTTGAAACCATAAATGCGATCCGAGTCGGAATGTTATTCTTCATCGTTCCGGTAATCACATCAACACTTGGCCGTTGAGTAGCGACCAGCAAATGAATTCCACATGCCCGTGCCTTCGCTGTAATTTGACCAATATAATCGGCAATTTCTGCCGAAGCGGTCATCATCAAATCGGCTAATTCGTCGATGATAATCACAATATATGGCATGTGAAGGCCGTATTCGCCGGTTTCCTCAACTTTCGCGTTAAAACTATCAATATCGCGAACCCCGGCAGCCGCTAACTTTTCATACCGGTTATTCATTTCTTCAACGGCCCACTTCAATGACGCCGTTGCTGCTTGCGGATCTGAAATTACCGGAGCAAGCAAGTGCGGTAATTCGGAGTACGGTGCTAATTCAACCGTCTTCGGATCGATCAAAAGCAATTTAACCTGTTCAGGAGTTGCCTTATACAGAAGTGAAATCAGCAAACTATTAATAAAGACCGATTTCCCTGATCCAGTTGCGCCCGCAATCAATCCATGCGGCATATCATGGATATTCGTCACTTGCGGAATTCCAAACAGGTCAACCCCTAACGCAACCGTCAGTGGCGACCGCGCATTCTTAAACTGCGGCGAATTTAAGACTTCTGACAGCATAACCGGCCGCGAGAATTTATTTGGAATTTCGATTCCGACACTGCTCTTACCAGCAATTGGCGCTTCAATTCGGATATCCTTTGCAGCCAATGCCAGCTTCAAATCATCAGCTAAGTTCGTAATCTTGCTTACTTTTACCCCAAGGGCCAGCGTAACTTCAAATTGGGTAACGGTTGGGCCCACTGTCCAGTCTTTGACCTGCGCATCGACATTAAAGGCCTTAAACGTTTCATTCAAAATATCAGCTTGATTCAAAGCCCATTCTTCAGTCTGCTCGCTATCCTCCCCTACTGGTTCTGGAAGAAGCGATAACGGCGGTAACTGATATCCACGACCATGATTATCGACACAACTGTCAGTTACTGAAACTGGTTCCGGTTTCGGTGAGTCAAAAATCTTTAAATTCCGTTGCGCATTATTTTCTTCATTCATAATGTCGCCAAGCGATTTGCTCAACGCATGGCCTGATAAGTCATCGTTTTGGCTCTCAATTGGCGATTGAGAAGGTACTGATTCAGTAGTTGCAGCTTCTGGAAGATGGTCTTCTGTATCGGCTGGTTTCTGCCCTGGTTCTTCAATCACAGGTTCAGCTTTCATTGAGCCATCCACCGAAGAATCCGTTTCAGGTGTCGATTTATCAGTATCATTTTCAGAACTGTTATCCGCTTCATCCATTTCAAGCTCTTCATCCGGTTCGCTCTCAGTCTCAGTTGCTGAAGCTTCATCAGCCTCTGGTTTAACCTGCTCAAATTCGTCATCATCAATTTGATGATCCGGAGCTTGAACATCTTCACTTGAATTCAAAGTTTCAGATTCATCGCTTGATGAAGACTCGAGCTGATGTTCAGCAACTTCATTTTCGTTCTTTTCAAGGGGACTTTCAGCCAAACTCGATTTCATCGGCTCCAGATCCGCTTGAGATGAGACCTGTTCTTCTTTTTGCGGTTCATCATCAACCGCTGATTCAGGTGTAAAATGAAGCAGATCAACAACATCAATTGAATTGACCGCATCATCAAACAACAGATAATCTTCATCTGCTTTCGTAATTTCAGTTACTAATTGGCGATACTTTTCTTTTAAGTTTTTTGAACCCAGCGTTAAAACTGAAGGCGGAATATAGCTAGGATGAAATTCCCGATGGCTATCTTCCGTTTGGCGTAATCCTTCAGCTGAGTGGTTATTTATTTTTTTCCGTGGCTTTTCGACTGGTTGACGCCGAAAAAAAGCCGGTCCATCATAATGTTCCATATTTTGTCATCCTAACTAAAAAAATTGGGCCAGAACCCAATTACGTCTAAAGGTTACCTAGCCCATTTTATCATAGATCACGCGAATTTTGCGCTTAATTTTTAGTAAATAATGTTGCTGCCTTATCAAAGTCGAATTCATCACCAACATGATATTCATCAGTTGGCAAAACCAAAATTCCACGCTTTTGCGGTGCATTTGGCAACCCTAATTCGCGGGCTGAACAAATCATTCCATCACTTTCAACCCCACGAAGTTTACCATTCCAAATCATTGCGCCCGTTGGCATCATTGCGCCTTCCTTGGCAACCACAACGGTTTGGCCCTGTTCGATGTTGGGAGCCCCGCAAACGATTTGCAAAACTTGGTCATTATCAACGCGGGTCTTCGTTACGTGCAGGTGATCCGAATCCGGATGAGCTTCCATTTCCTCAACGTATCCGACAACAAATTTTGGTGTTTGATCTTCTTCTAAGAGATCTTCAAAGCCAACCTTCGTCAATAATTCGTTTAATAATTTAACTTGATCAGCAGTTAACAAAACTTGTCCCTGACCATTTAATCCGGTCAACGTTTGGGACACATCAAAAAAGTTGTAACCAAGTGTTTCATTCGTCTCACGGTTAAAAATGCGAACTACATTTTCCTTCTTTTCAGAAGATTGCTTGGCCGCATCCGGCTTGATCATCGTAATCAAGACATCGCCTAAATGTTTTGGATTATAACTTGAAATTAACATCGTCAACACACCCCTATTTAATATTCTTCAAAAAGTTTTCGACTTCTTCTTTCGTTTTCCGATCTTTGCTTACAAAGCGGTCGGCTTCCTGACCATCCCGGTACACAATAAAGCTTGGAATTCCCATTACATCAAGCGCTTGGCAAAGATCAATGTTTTCATCACGGTCAATTTTCAAAAATGTATATTCAGGAAAATCGGCTTCGATTTCCGGCATAAATGGTTTAATAAACCGGCAATCACCGCACCATGTTGCCGTGAAAAACAAAACATAATTTCCGGATGCAATCTTTTGCTTGAGTTCATCCATCGTCATCTTTGGTAGTTTTTCCATTACTCATTTTCCCCTTCCCGTTTGAAATGGACCTTTAACTTATAAATCGGGCCCTTTTTACTGAACTTTTCTTCGTATTCAGTCATCACGTTATCTTCAAGGTCTTCGCTTTGATGAAGATCAAGCCAAACCTGATCAAACCGCATTCCAAAGTTATTCATTGATGTTAGCGAATATTCAAATAATCCACGATTATCGGTTTTAAATTCAATATTTCCGCTGTTTTTCATCACGATTTGGTACTGCTTTAAAAATGTCGGGTACGTTAACCGCCGCTTAGCTTGACGTTTTTTTGGCCATGGATCAGAAAAATTAAGGTAGATTCCGTCAACTTCATCTTCTTCAAAGTATTCGGTCAATCCGGATCCGTCTGCCCGAACAAGCTGCAAATTCGGCAATTTGCGTTCTAATTGCTTCTTCAATGCCATTCCGGTAGCAACGGTCTGTAATTCCATTCCAATATAGTTATTTTCCGGATGACGCGCAGCCATTTCAACGATAAACTGTCCCTTTCCCATTCCGACTTCCACGAAAAGCGGTGCTGGTTTTTCAAACCGCGTCTGCCATTTTCCTTTAAACTGTTGCGGTTCAGTCACCACATATTGCGGATTTTCTTCAATTAAAGGTTTCGCCCACGGACGATTTCGAAGTCTCATTCAAATTTCCTCTCTAAAAAATCAGGAGGCTGTGCCACCGCCCAGCCTCTCAATCATTTATTAATCAATTTTATAATAGTCTTGTTCATTTACAATTGCTGCTAACTTAACGATGTCTTGGTTCATTTCATGGAAACGACCACGCCGGTGATGGTCCTCAATTGTTTCAATCATGTTTTCCATTGCGTACCAAACGATTCGCTTTTGCGTCTCGTCGCTTGGTTGATGACCGAAATATTGAGTCAACCATTGATTCCACTTCAAACGTGGGACATACTGGCACATTAACATGCTTAAATCCAATGCCGGATCAGCTAACTTAGCTGAATCCCAATCAACAAGATAAAGCTTATCTTCATCGGATAAGAGCCAGTTTTTGTGATTTAAATCGCCATGACATACTTCGTAATTCGAGCGTCCCAATTGCGGTTGATTACCCTTCAATGCTTTTAAGACTTTCGAAATTAAAGGATGATTTCGTAAATCCGGTGCTAATTCAAGATAACACTTATCGATCAAATCGGCAGGAGTCAGGGTCCGTCCACCAACTTGTTTCCACATCTTCTTTAATAATGAAGAATGATGAACCCGCCACAGTAAATCAGAAACACGCTTTTCCCGCATTTCTTCGCGTTTGAGGTTCCGTCCATTTAACCATTCCTGAGCGGTCAAGGTATCTCCTGACGTCATTCGTTTTGTCCATACCAAGCGCGGCGTAATTTCTTCAATCGAGAGCGCCGCCAAAAATGGTGATGTATTCCGTTTTAAAAATAAGCGTTTATCATTATTGACACCCATATAAGCCATTCCGGTGTCACCGTTAACTGGGAGAATGCGCCAACCAGACTTTTGATTGGATTCCATTTTGTCACTCTCCTCCTACACATATCGATAACTAATTAAAGTCTACAAAATACCTGCAAATAATGTCAAGCACCTTTATTAAATCTTTTATTAAGGCTGAAATGGGCAAGCAAAAGTTCAATTCCAACTGCCCCCATCACCAACCCAGCCGCTGCAGTCAATGAATGAGTTGCAATTAACAATGCTACGGTAAAAATCACAGCTTGAACAGCCGTTAATGCGCCGAGAATTTTCCGAAAACTTGCAAGTTGCTGGCTGAGCTTTACCGGATAAAGATGTGTAAAAACAATATCATAAAATTGGTTTGCAAGCGGAATCAATTGGAAACTGGTTAAGTAGATAAATAATAATCCGATCAGAAGACTTGCCCACTTTAAATTGATGAACAACATCAACAAAATCCCAATGATCGTTAGCCGCATAAATAATCCACTATATTCCGAATTGCGCCAAAACCCACGCCAGTATAAATACTTATATGTTTGGTGTGAATCTTGCTGAATGCGCGGTAACAGCCAGTCCAAATAACGCCGCCGTTTGATTTTTTGATGGACTTCCGGAACATCCGTAAACAAACTGAAAAATTTGTAGATCCGCATGACCCGTTTATCTTCGGCGGCAATTGCATCTTTCCATTTGAAGACGTGATAGCTCGCCTTTTTTCGCAATTGAAACATGCTGCCCCAACCAATCACCGCAATTCCTAAACTTAACCAGGGACTAAGTACGATTCCGGCCGCAATTCCAATCAGTGGCAGACCCTGCTTTAAAATTTGCATTTGACTTGAATTCCATTTTTGATCAAATAAACCAGTTTCTTCAAAAAGAAGCTGCATCCATTTAAAAAGAACCTGACTGATAAGTAAAACTGCCCAATCAAGCCATTTAAAATGAAGAACCCGAACTAGGAACGGCACCGTGATCAATCCGCATCCAATTTGAATTAATGCGGTCATTGTCATGCTGTGATGCCGCGCCTTGATCAAATAATCATTAATGCGGTAATCGTTTGGCAATAAGAAAACGATATCCGGCTTTTGAAGAAGCGTTGCAAACTTTCCAATCTGTAAAATAACCATTAATGCAATGATTGCAACGAACCGATCAAGAAGTGTCAGTGGATGAACGTAATGATCAATAAAATTGAAGTAGCCATAGCAAACGGCCCCAAAAACAAAAAAGAGCGCAATTACAAAATGGTCATTAAAAACATAACGCAAATATTTCAATAATTTTTGCTGATATTGACTAAGACGTTGATTCCAAATCTTATTCATTAGCCGACTCCCCTTGTGTCATTTCTAAATAAATATCTGATAAATCAGCATCTTGCTTATTCATTTGATCTTGAAGATCGCTCAAATCACCTTGAGCTTCAACTTGACCATGATTAAGCATCACAAACCGGTCGCAGATTTTTTGCGCAGTTTCAAGCACGTGCGTCGACATCAAGACAGCTGCTCCCCGAGCCTTAACTTCATCAATTAAGGACGTTAAATCCCGAATTGCAAGCGGATCAAGACCGTAAAACGGTTCATCAATAATAAAAATTTCGGCATTGGTAATAAACGCACAGGTGATCATTACTTTTTGGCGCATTCCCTTTGAAAAGTTTGCTGGGAACCAATCAAGTTTCTTATCTAACCGGAACATTTTTAACAACCGGTTCGCCTTGTTCCACGTTTCATCACGGTCAAGGTTATAGGCCATCATTGTTAATTCAAGGTGTTCTTTCAACGTTAATTCATCATATAAGATTGGCGTTTCCGGAATGTATGCCAACTTTGTTTTATATTTTTCAGGGTCATCAAATAAAGTGACCCCATCAATCGTAATTTCGCCCTTTTGCGGTTCAAGCAGGCCAATAATATGTTTGATTGTCGTTGACTTTCCGGCTCCGTTCAGTCCGATCAAGCCAACCAATTCGCCGGGGTGAACTTCAAACGAAACATCCTTAAGGACTGGGATTTGAGAATATCCCCCAACTAAATGACTCACTTTTAATGTCATATTCTTCGTTCCCTTCTACTATCCGTTGTTAGTAAAAATTATATCATGTATACTTGATTGTGAACGATAAATGAAAGAAGGATTATTATGGCTGACAATTGTGTTTTTTGTAAAATCATCAGTGGTGAAATTCCAAGTACAACTGTTTATGAAGATGAAGATGTGAAGGCATTTCTTGATATTTCGCAAGCAACGCCTGGACATACGCTTTTAGTTCCTAAAAAGCATGTTCAAGATATCTTTGAATACGATGATGATCTTGCTCAAAAAGTCTTAACTAAAATTCCAATGATTGCGCGGGCCGTTCGCAACTTTGATCCTGCAATTCAAGGATTAAACATCGTCAATAACAACGGGGAAGTTGCATACCAGTCAGTCTTTCATTCCCATATTCACTTTATTCCGCGGTATTCTGCAGATGAAGGGTTCTCAATGAATTTTGCTGATAATACTGCAAACTATAACGCCAATCAATTAGAAGAAATTGCTGCCCGAATCCGGACTAAATTGGAGAAATAATTATGAGAAAATTTCTTTTGCGTTTCATCTTAATTTCAGGAGCTTTAGCTGGAATTGCCTATTGGAAAAAAGATCAAATTCTGGACGCATTGATCCAACATTCGATCGATGTTGATCACATCAACGGATCAGTTGATAATGTCATTGATAAGGCTGAAATTGTTAAGCAAAAAGTTTCAGAAGCCAAACAAGTCTTTAATGATTCTAAAGATGTGATTCAAGATTTAGAATCAGATATTACCAAGTATTCAACCGATATTCAGCCGTTAATCGGCAACATCAAAAACGAACTCAAAGATAAGTAGATTAAAAACAGAATAATATATGAAAATTTACTGAATTTTATTCCGCCCTGCCTTTTTTATGGTATAGTTAGGAATGTTATTAAAAAAGAATAGAAATGGATGTGTTTATTTCTTATGAAGAAAATGAAAAAACTGCTTGTTGCAGCTTTAGGGGTTTTAATGGCATTCAGTTTAGCTGCATGTTCAAAGACCGTTGCCACAACTTCAGGTGGTAAAATCACTGAAAGCGAATATTACAACAAGATGAAGGAAACTCAAAGCGGTAAACAAGTCCTTCAACAAATGATTTTAGACAAAGTGCTTGAAAAAGACTACGGTAGCAAGGTTTCAAGCAAAGATGTCGACAAGCAATACAATGCATTGAAGAATCAATACGGTGCTCAATTCTCAACTGCATTGCAACAAAATAATTTGACTCCTTCAACATTAAAGGATCAAATTCGGGATAACTTGTTACTTAAGCAAGCTGTAATTGCAAACACAAAGATTACCAACAAGATGCTCCAACAACAATGGAAGAGCTTCGAACCAAAGATCACGGTTGCTCACATCTTAGTTCAAAAAGAATCTGATGCACAAAATGTCATCAACCAACTTAAGCAAAACGGCAGTTACGACAATTTCAAGCAATTAGCTAAGAAGTATTCAGAAGATACTGCTACAAAGAACAAAGGTGGCAAGCTTCCTTCATTTGACGGAACAGACACTCAATTAGATAACTCATTCAAGCAAGCCGCATTCAAGTTAAAGACTGGTCAATTCACTGAAACCCCAGTTAAGACTCCATATGGTTACCAAGTTATCTACTGCATCAAGAACCCTGGCAAGGGTCAAATGAAAGACCACATCAAGCAATTGAAAGATCAAATCATCAATGAAGAAATGAATGATCAAGCAACATTGCAAAAGGTTGTATCTAAGGTATTGAAGAACGGTGACGTTTCAATCAAAGATAAAGATTTACAAAACATCTTAGCAAACTACACTGGTTCAGGTAACAATACAGGTGCAGCTCAAAACAATAAATAAGATTAGTTAAATAAAAGCCCTGCAGCGATTGCTGTGGGGCTTTTTGTTATCTAAAAAATCCCAGCAATCTTGCTGGGATTTTTCTAATCTTGGTTTTCCGGTTTATAAAAGTTGCGCCCATCCAGGCCAAAGATTCGTTCTGAAAATTCACCCTTTTCAGTATGATCAAGCGCACCCTTCATCATTTGAATTGAAGCATCAAGATCATCTAAATGATGTAAGATTTCGGCTTCCATTAAGTGCGGTTGAACCGGTGAGCCATATTCCATCAACCCATGATGAGCTAAAATCATATGCCGTAATAGAATCACATCTTGACTTTGCTGGTCAATTCCGAGTTTTTGACATGCCTCAACGATCTGCTCATCAATCAATACAATATGACCAACTAGATTTCCTTCCAACGTGTAGCGCGTTGCAATCGGTCCGGAAAGCTCAATCACCTTTCCAAGATCGTGTAACATTGCGCCGGCATACAGTAACGAACGGTCAACAAAATCGTACTCTTCAGTTACCGCCTTGGCCAACCGCAAAATTGACAACGTATGGTACGCTAATCCGCCAGCAAAAGCATGGTGATTCTTTTTCGCCGCCGGGAACGTGAAGAACCGGTCATGATACTTTTTTACCAGATAATGAACGATTTTACTCCATGTTGGATTCTTAATTTCCAAGAAAAAGGCATTAAAATCTTTTTCCATCGATGAAGTATCTTCTGGAGCTTTCGGAACAAAATCTAGTGGATCATTGGGCTCGCCATCATGTGGAAGATGAAGGTTAAAGATTTTGATTTGCGGGTTGTTTTGATAGTTTTCCCGTTTACCGGTAATATGAACGACCCGCCCTTCTTGAAAGTTTTCAATGTCTTCATCTGATGCATCCCAGAACTTTGCCATGATCTCACCGGAACGGTCACAGAAAATAAATGAGATAAATTTGGAGCCATTCTTCGCAATTCGGACATCTGCCGTTTTGATCAACGCAAACAGATCCATATTTTCATCAATTTCATAGTCAAAAATTTCTTTTGCCATCTGCCTCGCCTCTTTAAAATTCAATTTAAAAATTAATGGTTATTAATAAAGTTTTCGATTTGTTGTTTCCATTGACTAGCTTTCTGCTTGATCGTGTTGCCAATGTTTTGGCCATTTTCTTTAATATTATCCCATAATCCGCTCGCACTTAAACCCGGATTACTTGATTCGTTTGCAAGCGTTGAAGCCGGTTGAACGCCAAATGACGTTTCATTTGTTGTTGGAATGATTCCCTGCATTTCGGCCTTAAACAAGCCAGAGCCTTCATTAGCGCCATATTCGCCAAGGTTATACTTATCGGAATCATATCCCATCCACGTTGCAACCACAACATCCGGCGTATAACCAATAAACCAGTGGTCATCTTCGGCCGTTCCGTTTTGATTGATATCATCTGTACTTTGCGTTGAACCCGTCTTTCCCGCGATCGTATAACCAGATGGAGCGGCACTTACACCCGTTCCGTCCTTATAAACATCAATCATCATACTGGTCATTTCTTTAGCGATCTTCTTTGACATGATCCGCTTATGCTTAATATGGGTATTATCCACGATCACTTTACCTGAAGCATCTTCAATTTTAGTAATTAAATGCGGTTCATAGCGAACCCCGTTGTTTGCAAAGGCCGTATAGGCGCTTGCCATCTGGTAAGGTGAAACTCCCTTTTCCAAACCGCCAAGAGCCAAGCTTAAGTTATCATCTGCTTTGGTGAGCTTGATTCCAAATTTTTCAACGGAATCGTAACCCTTTTGAACCCCAATCTTGTTTAATAACCAAACCGCAGACGTATTTTTACTTAACGCCAATGCTTCATACATTGGGATTTTGCCGGCATACTGGTCATTCCAGTTTTGCGGCGTGTAATGGTTTGAACCATATGACTGAAGCTTATCTTCAACCATTGAATCATAGTGCCAACCGTTTTCCAATGCCGGAGTATAAACCGCTAACGGCTTAATGGTCGATCCTGGTGAACGGACAAGTTGCGTTGCCCGATTATATCCCCGGAACACGTGGGTTCCAGGCCGGCCCCCAACCAATGCAGTTACTCCGCCATTATCCGGATCAATCGCAATCGAAGCAGCTTGTGCTTCCGTTCCATCAGGTTGAGCCGGTGGGAACAGCGCTTGATCTTCAAACGCATTCTGCATTACTTTCTGCTGGCTTTGATTCAATGACGTGTAAATCTTGTAACCACCGTTCATAATATCTTTTTCAGTCAAGCCATACCGGTTGATGGCCTCGCTGATAACAGCATCAAAGTAATACGGGTAATTATAACCAGAATGGTAAGTGTAATTATCATGCGTGACCATCGGGGTTGCTTGATAATCCTTCATTTCATTCTTGGTCAGCTTTTTATTTTCATACATAAATTGTAACACTAAGTTTCGCCGATCCCGTGAAGCCTTCGGATGGTCAGCTGGGTTGAATCCGTTTGGATTAGTCAACATCCCTGCCAAAGTTGCGGCTTCCGGAACCGTTAATTGGGAAGCTTGAACCCCAAAGTAGCGTTCGGCCGCATCTTCAACGCCCCAAACGCCATTTCCAAAATATGCATTATTCAAATACATCGTTAGAATTTCATTCTTACTGTATGTATTTTCAACCTGCATCGCAATAAAAATTTCTTTTGCTTTCCGCAAGAAAGTTTGTTGTTGCGATAAAAATGCATTTTTTACCAACTGTTGGGTGATCGTACTTCCCCCACTGCTGATTGTACTTTCGCCCATCAAGCGGTTCCGAATCAGCAACACGACCGACCGGGCAATTCCTTTAACTGAAAAACCATATTCATGGTAAAAATTCCGGTCTTCAGTTGAAAGCACCGCATTCGGCATGTTTTGCGAAATTTTCGATAACGGGACCCACGTTCCCTTTTGCGAATAAAGCGAACCGGCTTTCTTTCCCGAAGCATCATAAATCGCGGTCGTCTGCTCAAGCCGGGCCTTCAAGTCACTTACATGGGCTGTCTTGGCAATAAACACAAGGCGAACACTGACCATCAAGAAAACGGAAAGGAAAGCAATCAGCAACCATTTCCAAATTTGATAACGATGCCACTTTGCCTTAAACCACGTTTTAAAGCGGCCCCACTTATCGCGTATCCATTCTTTAAATTCAGAATCTTTCATTTAACAAATCCTCTAATCAATTTGATCCACATTCAAAAGTAATTCTTTTCATTATTATACCCTCTGAATGTGGCGAAATTATTATTTTTTTGAATTCAGCCTTTTTAGGCAGATAACCTTATTTTACCGAACTCATTAAAAGAAAGCCAATTAGGTGTGACAAAACGTTAAAAACGAGCGTGGTGGAAGCAGAAAAGCGAACGAATCGCGCTAGCATAGATTCGGAGGTTTGCGAATTAGCTACGCGTCGCAGCTCGTTTGTTTTGGAACCCGATTATACGAATATAGCAAAGAGGTTGCGACTCACGTCACAACCTCTCTCTTTTTTAATTACATTTCATCTGGAGCCTTAACACCCAATAAGCGTAATGATTCCTTCAAAACGGTTGCAACACTTTGAACAAGGGCTAACCGTTCATTCTTTTGATCATCATCAACCAAAATCTTTGTGTGGGCATAGTATTTGTTGAATGCCTTTGCTAAGCGAATTGCATATTTGGCAATTACTGATGGTTCATATTCTTCAACCGCCCGTTTAACCATTGCAGGGAAGTCGCCAAGCATCCGGACTGTTTCCCATGCATCCGGATCGTTTAATCCTTCAACGTGAAGATCAGTATTTTCATCAACGCCGGCCTTCCGTAAAATACTCATTGCCCGGGCATGTGAGTATTGAACATATGGGCCAGTTTCACCTTCGAACCGAACAACTTCTTGCAAATCAAAGTCGAATTGATTCAACCGTTCGTTCTTCAAGTCGTGGAAGACAACCGCGCCAACGCCAACTGCATCTGCAACTTCATCCTTATTTTCAAGGGTCGGGTTCTTTTCTTCAATTTGTTCTTGAGCAAGTTTAACCGCATCATCAAGAACTTCTTCAAGTAAGATAATGTTACCGCGCCGGGTCGATAATTTCTTCCCGCCAGAAGTGATCAAACCGAATGCGATGTGGTGCATGTCGTCAGCCCAATCATCACCCATTTCTTTCAATACCGCAACTAATTGATGGAAGTGGTTTGATTGTTCATTTCCCATGACATACAATGATTGAACGAAATTGTATGTCTTCTTCCGGTAAATTGCAGCTGCTAAATCCCGGGTAATGTATAAACTTGTTCCATCTGATTTTTGAATCAATGCCGGGTTCAAGTCATACTTTGAAAGGTCAACGATCATTGCCCCTTGGCTTTCTTCAAGCAAGCCCTTTTCCTTCAATTCATCAATTACCGGTTGCATCTTATCATTGTAAAATGCTTCCCCGTTATATGAATCAAAGGTGATGCCTAACCGCTTGTAAATCTTCATGAAGAAACTCAATGATTCTTCCCGGAACCATTTCCAAAGGCGGGTTGCTTCTGGATCGCCATCTTCAAGTTTCTTGAACCATGCCCGGGCTTCATCATCAAGTTCCGGATGTTCTTGATCTTCTTTGTGGAAACGCACATAGTACTTCAACAAAGTGTTAATTGGATCTTTCTTAACGTCTTCTTCATTTCCCCAAAGCTTGTAGGCTTCGATCAATTTTCCAAATTGAGTTCCCCAGTCACCTAAGTGGTTGATTTTAATTGGGTTATAATTAGTTTTCTTTAAGATTTCCGCTAATGAATTTCCGATTACGGTTGACCGCAAGTGCCCCATTGACATTGGTTTAGCAATGTTAGGTGATGACATATCGATCGTAACGTTTCCCTTGTGGCCTAAATCTTGATCACCATAGTGTTCTTTTTGGGCAAGAACTTCGCTTACAATTTCTTTGCCAAATTGCTTCTTGTCTAAGAAGAAGTTGACATACGGGCCAGCCGCTTCAACCTTTTCAAAGCCGGTTTGGTCAATTTTTTCCGCAATATCTTGGGCAATCATTTGGGGTGCCTTGTGCATTACCTTAGCTAAAACAAAAGCTGGGAAAGCAAAGTCCCCCATTTGAATTGACTTCGGAACTTCGATTTTTTCATTGATTTCATTTAAATCTAAATCATCGCCGACAACGTTTGCGATTGCTTGGGCAACCATTTTCTTATAATCCATCGTAAAACCTCCTGTAATAAAAAAGTCTCTTGCTAAAAATGCAAGAGACGAGTTATCCCGCGGTACCACTCTAATTGATTAAAAGTAATCCACTCAAATATTTAGTTTGCTATTCTAAGAAGTGCGATTCAGTTTGTTCCTATATCCGGCTTCCATCATCCCGAACTTGCTGTAATATTTCCAAACCTACTAGTTTCTATCATTGAATATCTCAAAAGCGGATGACGAGAATCGAACTCGCGACGCCAGCTTGGGAAGCTGGAGTTTTACCACTAAACTACACCCGCATGTGAGTTTAGTATAGCATAAAACTCACTGAATGTCATTGATTATTTTTTGCTCTTTGAAGCTTTTTTCGCATCTTTTTCTTGCTTCTTTTTAAAGCCGTCTTCATCAAAAAGATCCTTTAAACTGATGATTGCTTGATTATGCAAGTCACCGGCTGCAATCTTATCCTTTGAATCAAAATCAGTAAATTGAACAAGCGCTGAATTTTCGTAAATCTTGCTGATTGTTCCCTTAAATTGGTGCTTCATTGGCCCAAATTTTTCGCAAAAAACAGTATCGCCAACTTTTAATTTCTTTGCCATTTTAAACGCGCTCCTTTACTTGAATTTCCTATCAAGACTACCAAATTTTATCACGAAATGCAACAGCCGCGTTTTATTCGAAATTGATTTCTCAATTTTTTCCATGTAGAATTGATGAGGATTATTAATCAAAGGAGCAACTCAAAATGATTACACTTGCAGGAATTATTGGTTCTGGCAAATCAACAATGACTGAAATTTTATCAAAAGAACTTGGTTCAAAGGCTTTTTTCGAACCCGTTGAAGACAACCCGGTTCTTCCATTATTTTATAAAGGAAATGAAATTGCCGCTAAAAAACGGGCAGCCGGCGATCAAAACGCAACCAACCCGTATACATACTTACTCCAAACTTTCTTCGTGAATCGGCGTTTTCGAATGATCAAGGAAGCCAAAAAAGAAGCTAATAACGTTCTTGACCGTTCAATTTACGAAGACGCCCTTTTCATGAAAATGAATACTGATATGGGAAATGCAACTGCCGTTGAATATGCAACTTATCAAGAATTACTGCAAAATATGCTTGATGAATTGCAATATGCAACTGGAGTCAATTCTCAAGACCTGATGATTTTTATCAAGGTTTCCTATGACACGATGTTAAAACGGATTCGCAAACGCGGTCGGGATTATGAACAAATTGAATCTGATCCGACATTACCGGAATACTACCAAAACCTTCTTCAATACTATGATCGGTGGTTAAAGTGGTATGATAAATCACCAATCATGATCATTGACGGCGATCGGTACGACTTTGTTGCTAACCCGGA
Source organism: Candidatus Ligilactobacillus faecavium (assembly GCA_019120355.1). Lineage (GTDB taxonomy): Bacteria > Bacillota > Bacilli > Lactobacillales > Lactobacillaceae > Ligilactobacillus > Ligilactobacillus faecavium. The sequence continues at coordinate 592 of DWVG01000015.1, read as the reverse complement.
TGATCGCAATAAGATTCTTGACGATATTGAAGATCAGTTAGTTAAGCTTGATCATCTTACAGCTGAAGAAGCTGAAAAATTAAAAGCCCAACGGCGAAAATAATCAAATTCCAAAACAAAAAACGGTCAGCAAAATGCTGATCGTTATTTTTTACTCGTTAAAACCTGAGCTGCTTGCATATCAATTTTATGTGAAACAATGCACGTCAAAATGTACAAATCAAGGAAGTAAACTAAAATTCCTATTGATTGAGCTGTAATCGCCAAAATAAATGATGTCCAAAACAAAATCTGACTTAAAATTGCCCACTTTCGTTTTTCATGATTCAAAGCTTTAACCGTCTTCATTTCCGTTGCAGATAAATTTCGCGGATCACGCGGCACAACTGACATTCGAAGTTTCATTAACTTAATGTTGATGCGGATATTCCACACTGTCAAAACCGCAAGTACAGCCCACCCAAGGATACTTCCAACCTTTATCGACATTTATAAAATGCCCTCTCTCTAATTAACTTAAATCTTTCAGCAAGCATTATACCATATGACGGATTCTTTCAATCAAGAAATCCCAACTTTTTTGCGATGTTTT
>DWVG01000014.1 GCA_019120355.1 Candidatus Ligilactobacillus faecavium | reverse complement strand
TAATTGATCGCTATCTTTATCCTGAACAATTGCGATTACTAATTTCATTCGTGCTCCTTAACCTTTAAAAACTGCTTCAAAATTGCAAGCACATCGTCAGTTACCTTCTCAATTGACTGACTGGCATCAATCACCTTGATGCGTTGCGGATTATCTTGAGCAAGTTTCAAATATCCCTGATGGACCCGGCGATAAAAATCAAGCTGAGCTTTATCCAGCCGGTTGACTTCATCCTGCCGATTATTCTGAATCCGACTTAATCCAACTTCCGGGTCGATTTCAAAATACAACGTCAGGTCCGGTGTCAAACCGTTCGTCGCAAACTCATTGATCTTTGCGACGGCATCCATTCCGATCTCACGGCCGGCTCCCTGATATACCAGCGAACTATCTACAAAACGGTCGCTCATAATAATTTTGCCCACTTTTAAAGCCGGCAAAACATTTTCAACTAGGTGTTGCCGCCGCGCAGCTGCAAACAACAGCGCTTCTGTTCGGGCATCCATTTCGGCATATTCTTCGCTTAAAATAATCTTCCGAATCGCCTCCGCAATCCGATTGCCGCCGGGCTCACGACTATACATAAAGCGGTCAGCGTCCGACGACTGTTCAAAGGCTTTAATTACATTTCGAATGACGGTTGTTTTCCCTGACCCGTCAAGGCCTTCAAATGTAATAAACTTTCCACTCAATGCCAACAACTCTCTTCAATATTAATACTTTAATTGTACTTTAAGTTGAGAGATTTCTCCAATAGATTTATTAAATTGTCTTTTTATTTTTTCCAATCAAAAAGCATACAAAAACACCCTGCAAGCTTTCACTTGCAAGGTGTTTCCCCCTAACAAATATCCTAAAATATCTTCCTGATTCTCTAAGTCCTACTTCTGTCTTATCAAAATTTGCATAGTTTAACAAAATATAATCATTATACTAGTATCTATTCAAAAAGCATTTTAACTATTTTCTAACCTAAAGTAAGTTATACTAACAATGAAAGGAGTCTTTACAATGAAATTATCACTTACCCCTAAAGCAGCATCCAAATTATCACTACTCTTTGACGATCCGGATTCAATCGTCCTACTTGATTATGGTGACGGCAATGGCTTTTTAGCAGAAGGCAAAACCGAATGCACCTTGAACCAAGCGTTTCGAATTTTGATTGTCCACAAGGATTGTGATTTTCATGAATACAACCAGCATTTATCCACTCCTAACGGAAACTTCTACTACAAGGATTACACTAAGATGTTCATGGATGACGAAATGACAATCAAATTAAATCCTCATGACCAGCAATTATCCTTGCATGGAAAATATCGCGGAGTCATTACTGCAAACCTGAAAATTTTAGACTATCGCAACCAGGAAAATAATAATCGATATCATCTATAAAAAAATAGACTTGCGCCTTTCAGCGCAAGCCTATTTTTATCGTACGATCACTGATTCTTGAATTTTAGCCTTTACTTTCCGGTGTTTTGCTTCGCGGAAAAGGAATTCAAACTTTGCCCGGGCAATTTGTTCGTTTGCCAGCAACTCTTCCGTTGACATGGTCGCTAACAAATCGTCGTTGTGCCGGATGTTATTAAATTCATCCTTTGCCAACTCAATATCAGCTAACAATTTCCGGTCATATTGTTTCTTCAATGTTTCTTGATTGCGTTTTTTTCTTCCAAATCCAAACATTATAGTTCCGTCCGCCCTTCAATTGCCTTAAATAAGGTCATTTCATCTGCATATTCAATGTCACTGCCGACCGCCAATCCATGAGCCAAACGAGTAACTTTTACCCCCGCCGGTTTGATCAGCCGTGCAATGTATGTTGCCGTTGCTTCCCCTTCTGGAGTTGCGTTGGTTGCTAAAATCACTTCTTTGATTTGGTCATTTTGCTGCAAGCGCTTGATCAAGCCCGTGATATTGATATCTTCCGGTCCTTTGCCTTCAATTGGAGATAACACGCCATGCAAAACGTGGTACAACCCGTGGTATTCCCGCATCTTTTCAAGCGACATCACATCTTTTGGTTGTTCAACAACGATCACTTGGCTCTGATCACGTGATTTATCTGCACAGATCACACATGGATCGCTTTCAGTAATGTTGCCGCAAATACTGCAAAAATGCAGATCTTTCTTTGCTGACACAAGGGCCTTGGCAAAGTTTTCCACATCTTTTTCATCCATATCAAGGGTGAAAAATGCAAGCCGGGTCGCTGTTTTGCTGCCAATTCCCGGCAACTTCGAGTAACTATCGATCAATTTTGCAATTGGTTCTGGATATTGCATTTAATCACCTCACTAATCTTCTTTAACTTGAACTGCTTCTTTTCCAAACAGTTTTTGAGCCTCCGCAACGATCGGCGGTTGAGCCGGTTCTTCGATTTGCGGATCAGCCGCATCATTCTCTGCTTGAGCGGCCGGTTGCGCATTTGCCTTCCCGTTTTTCCGTTTTGCGAGATAATCCTGCCGAATCTTCAACCATTGTTCATTTGGTAAGAAAAGCAAACTCAGATTCTGGTCTACAAGCCGGCTTAATCCATTAGTCAGTGCATCCTGAAGTTCGCGATCATCAATCGCTTTTTGACAAAGATACGGATATTCAAACCCAATCACAACGCCTTCCGAACTTGCTGCCACCGGTCTGCTGACACTCATGATCGCCCGTTGCGGAACTGTTAGCATGTTGACCAAATCGCCCCAAACTTGTTGGAAACGATTCAGGTCTGCCCGCGTAGCATTTCCTAAGACTTCATTGATTTTTTCGTAGTTGACCTTAACTTCTTTGACCTTCGTTTGATTCGTTGAAACCACTTGCCGCCGAGCAGGCCGGGCTGCTTGCGGTTGCGTCTGCTGTAAACTATTGATTTGATCTTGAAGTTGTTGAATTCGGTTCATTAACCGGTCGATCTGAGCTTGATCCGCGCTGATTGCTGGTTGAAAGTTTGCCTGAGAAACTTGCGGTTGATTTTTAAGCTGACTTAATTTAACCGTTAAAACTTCCAGATAAACCGTTGGATGCGACGTATAGCGCATGTTTTCCTGTTGTTCATTCAAAATATTGATCATCTGATAAACGATTTCAGGTTCAATTTCTTGAGCAAACTTCTTAAAGTCTTCATCGAGCATTCCAAGTTCAGTTTCCTCAAGCATTGCTGGGGATTGTTGATAAAGAAGCAGATCTCGGCAATATTCAACTAAGTCTTCCACAATTCGGGAAGCATCCTTGCCGTCTTGAACCAACTTGTGGATCATTTCCAATGCTTCCGGCGTTTTTTGATCCACAACTGCTTGTAAATAATTCAAAAGATCCGTTTTCGTCACGCTGCCCGTTACCAACAACGCATTTTCCAACGTAACGTTATTTTCACCAAATGAGATGACCTGATCAAGAATGCTCAACGCATCCCGCATTCCGCCTTCGGCCGCCTTGGCAATTATCTTCAACGCCGCATCTTCATACTGGATATCCTTTTGGTTTAAGATGTATTCCATCCGTTTCAGAATCGTGGATGACGTGATGCGCTTAAAATCAAACCGCTGCGTTCGTGAAATGATCGTTGCCGGAATCTTATGCGGTTCCGTGGTTGCCAAAATAAACACAACATTTGCTGGCGGTTCTTCCAATGTTTTCAACAGGGCATTGAACGCCCCCGTGGATAACATATGAACTTCATCAATGATGTAGACCTTATAGTCGGCCTGAGTCGGAGCATATTTAACCTTATCACGGATATCACGAATTTCTTCAACCCCATTGTTTGAGGCCGCATCGATTTCAAGCACATCATTCAAACTGCCATTCGTGATGGCCTTGCAAATTTCGCATTCATTGCATGGTTCGCCGTTTTCTTGATGATGACAGTTAATGGCCTTCGCAAAGATCTTCGCTGTCGACGTTTTCCCGGTTCCCCGAGGACCAGTAAACAAATACGCATGGGACGTTTGATTCGTCATCACTGCATTGCGAAGAGTTTTAGTGATCATTTCCTGTCCCACAACATCTTCAAAACGTTGCGGCCGCCATGTTCGATACAAAGCTTGATATGCCATGAAAGGTTCCTCCTATCAGTAAATTTCTAAAAAAAATCTCCCGATCTCTAAGACCGAGAGTTTAATTTCATATCAACTTAAGACACATACCGAACAGAACTTAGTGCTGCTTCCTTCCGGACCTGACACGATTCGTTAAGACGATATTGTCTTAAGGCCTTACGGCAATTAATATAATACCGTAACTCCACTAAAAATTCCAGTCTTTTTTATGATTTTTTTCGCGCCTGTGCAAAAAACGATTTTAATAGTTTCAAACTTTCTTCCTGCAGCAATCCCTTGTGGATAATTGCTTGATAATTCAGCCGCGGATCATTCAGCAAATTATCAAGCGTTCCAGCCATTCCCGCCTTTTCGTCTGCCGCGGCATAATAAACTTCCGGAATGCGAGCGTTTAAAATCGCTCCCGTACACATTGGGCATGGTTCTAAAGTCACATACAAAGTACAGTCTTCAAGCCGCCAGCTTTGAAGGGCTTGATTGGCCATTTGAATTGCCCTGATTTCCGCGTGATCAGTCGCCAGCTTTGAATGCTCGCGGTAATTAGCTCCCCGGCCGATAATTTGATCGTCCTTCACGATCACGCACCCAATCGGAATCTCACCAATCGCCGCTGCTTGCTGTGCTTCTTGAAGCGCAACTTGCATAAATTGCTCGTGCTTTTCTTCCATCTTATGATTCCTTTTGACTTTGCAAGATCTGATAGCCTTTGTTGCGGGCAATCATCTGGCAGTTACCGAAAACTTCTTCCATTTTCTTTTTCGCAGATGGAGCCCCCTGCTTCTTTTGAATTACCACGGTTAACGTTCCGCCTGCCTGAAGGTGGTCAAATGCCCCTTCAAGAATTTGGTGAACGATTTTCTTGCCCGCCCGAATCGGTGGATTCGAAACAATTGCTTGATAATCTTTTTTATCCACCTGGGCATAAATGTCGGATGCAAAAATATCCACGTTGGTGATTGCATTTAGTTCGGCATTTTCTTTGGCAAGGTCAAGTGCCAAATGGTTCACATCGACCATTTCAACTGTTAGTTGGGGATAACGTTTTGCAAGCGCCAATCCAATTGGTCCATATCCACAACCAACATCGAGAACTGTTCCTTGAAGATTTTCAAACATTCCCGTTGCTTCCAATGCACTCAACAAAGTGCGGGAACCAAAATCAACCGTTCGTTTTGAAAAAACCCCATTATCAGTTACAAAGCGAAATTCATTTCCTAATAAATTAAAATTCCACCGCCGTTCCTGATGCTCAACATCTGGGTGTTCTGAATAGTAATAATTTGTCAAAATTTTCCGTCCTTTCTCTTTGTTTTTATAATACGAATTTTTAAAATTAAAAGCAAACCCTTTGATGACGCGATTCGTGCCTACCCACCATATATATACTCATCAAATTGTTAAACAACTACATATTGTATTATTTTCTCAAAAGTGTATACTTACATCACGTACACGAGATTAACGGAAAGAGGGAAATTTAGATGAATTTAGTTTTATATACAAAAAACAACTGCATCCAATGCAAAATGACTAAACGCTTCTTAGAACAAAATAATATTGCTTTTGAAGAACACAACATCTCAGAAGAACCTGAATATGTTGATTACTTGAAAGAAAAAGGATTTCAAAGTGTTCCCGTCCTTGAAAACAATTCAGAACCAATCATTAATGGCTTCCGGCCAGACCAATTAAAGGAACTTGTTGCTGCTAACTAAACCTTCACAGAAAGCAGGCGATCATCTTGGGAATTAAAGACATCGATATCAGCAATGTAACCTACTATGACTTAAATAACCAAATCAACATTCCCGTGGATAACAAAATTCCATTGGAAAAAGATAAGGAAGCTTTGCAAGCCTTTCTTAAAGAAAATGTTGAACCAAACACCAAACGTTTTTCTTCATTAGAGGAACGGTTTAAATTTCTCATCGAAAATGACTACATCGAAAAAGAATTTGTTGAAAAATATGATTTTGAGTTTATCAAAAAGCTGTATGCCTACCTTGAAGACCAACATTTCGAATTTCAATCATTTATGGCAGCTTACAAATTCTTCAATCAATATGCTTTAAAAACAAATGACGGTGACTATTACCTCGAAACTTACGAAGATAAAATTGCAATGAACGCCCTTTACATGGCAAACGGCGATCAAGGCCTTGCAATGAACCTTGCAGACGAATTGATCCATCAACGGTATCAACCCGCAACCCCAACGTTCTTGAATGTTGGGCGGAAACGCCGCGGTGAATTCGTTTCTTGTTTCTTGCTGCAACCAACTGATGATATGAATTCAATCGGGCGGTGTATCAACTCTGCATTGCAACTTTCAAAAATCGGCGGCGGGGTTGGAATTACCTTGAATAACCTTCGTAGCGCCGGGGCTCCAATTAAGGGAATCGAAAATGCAGCTTCCGGGGTGGTTCCAGTAATGAAACTTTTAGAAGACAGTTTTTCGTATTCAAATCAACTTGGTCAACGGCAAGGGGCCGGCGTTGTTTACTTAAGCGTCTTTCACCCTGACATCATCGAATTTTTAGCAACTAAACGCGAAAATGCGGATGAAAAAGTTCGGATGAAGACCCTCTCCCTTGGAGTGATCGTTCCCGATAAGTTCTATGAATTAGTCCAACAAGACGCCGACATGTACTTATTCGAACCATATGACGTTGAAAAGGAATATGGCGTTCCGTTCTCATACGTTGACATTACCAAGGAATATGACAACTTAGTCAATAATCCGAAAATTCATAAAAAGAAGATCAAGGCCCGGGAACTTGAAGAAGAAATCAGTAAACTTCAGCAAGAATCCGGTTACCCGTACATTGTTAATATCGATACCATGAACCGCGCTAATCCAGTTAACGGTAAGATCATCATGAGCAATCTTTGCTCGGAAATCGCCCAAATTCAACGGCCATCAAAAATCAATGACCTTCAAGAATACGAAGTCCTTGGATCAGATATCAGTTGTAATTTAGGATCGACCAACATCGCTAACCTGATGGCATCCTCTGATTTTGGCAAGTCTGTTGAAACCATGATGCGGGCCTTAACGTTTGTTTCCGACCAAGGAAACGCCAAGGTCGTACCTTCAATTTATGAAGGTAACAAGTTAAGCCACTCAGTTGGATTGGGCGCAATGGGCCTGCACGCTTTCTTAGCCAAGAATCACATTCAATACGGTTCACCGGAATCGATTGAGTTCACCAATGTTTACTTCATGTTATTAAATTACTGGACATTGGTTGCTTCAAATAAGATTGCTCGCGAACGGCAAGAAACATTCTTTGAATTTGAAAAGAGTGCCTATGCTGACGGTTCATACTTTGACAAGTACGTTAACCAAGATTGGGGACCAAAGAGCGCCCGCGTCAAAGAATTATTCGCCGGCATCTTTATTCCAACTAAGGAAGACTGGGCTCAATTAAAGGAAAACGTCATGCGTGATGGTTTGTACAACGCTTACCGGATGGCGGTTGCTCCAACCGGCTCAATTTCATATGTTGGAAACACAACCGCTTCCCTTCAACCAATTATTCAAAAGGTCGAAGAACGGCAAGAAGGTAAAATCGGGAAGGTCTACTACCCGGCTGCTTACCTTTCAACCGATACAATGCCGTATTACAAGTCTGCATATGACTTGGATATGCGGAAAATGATCGACGTTTACGCTGCGGCTCAAGAACACGTTGACCAGGCAATTTCAATTACCTTGTACTTTAAGTCAACAATTGCTGAAGGCCTGTACCCATGGAAGGACGGCCGGACAGATAAGATGACGACCCGGGATTTGTCGATCATCCGAAACTACGCATGGCATAAGGGAATCAAGAGTTTATACTACGTTAGAACGTATACTGACGACGGCTCAGAAGCATTCAGTGTGAATGAATGTGAAAGCTGTTCAATTTAGCATTCTTTTTAGGGGAAGAAAGGAATTTATTTTATGAAAATCAACATTTTATTTACTTCAATTGAAGGCAATACACAGGCATTTATTGAAAAGTTAAAAGACTATGCTGAAGCTCATCGACCGGACGACACGATCAATGCAAAGGAGATCAGTGAAGCCGATCCGTTTGATGACGAAACTGAAGATTATTTTGTTTTCGTTCCGACCTACCTTGATGGCGGCAACGGGATTGATAACGGCGTTAAGGAATTAATGACCAATGCTTTAGGGGAATACATTGATTACGGCGATAATGCTGCTCACTGTTTAGGGGTTATTGGTTCAGGGAACCGGAATTTTAACCAGCAGTTCTGTTTGACTGCTCGCCGGTACGCCCAACAATTCAACGTTCCGTTTCTCGATACATATGAACTTCGGGGAACCAGCCAGGATGTGGAACGAATCTATCAAACAATGCTTGACGTTTTAGCATAGGAAAGTGAGGAAATTTCTGATGAGTAATAATTACAAAGCAATCAACTGGAATAAGATCGATGACGCAATTGATAAAGCAACGTGGGAAAAATTAACGGAACAGTTTTGGCTCGATACCCGGATTCCGGTTTCAAACGACTTGAAAGATTGGCACCAACTTGATGACGATCACAAGTACCTTGTTGGCCATGTTTTTGGCGGGTTGACCCTGCTTGATACCGTTCAATCCCAAGACGGAATGGCATCATTAAGACGGCACGTTCGCACCCAACATGAAACAGCCGTTTTAAATAACATTCAATTCATGGAATCAGTACATGCCAAAAGTTACTCAACGATTTTTTCAACGTTAAATACTCCGGATGAAATTGACGAAATCTTCCAATGGAGTGATTCTGAAGAATTTCTTCAAAATAAAGCAAAGTGGATCAGCGATATTTATAACGATACGGCTGAAGATCCGTTGAAACAAAAGGTCGCGAATGTTTTCCTTGAAACTTGTCTTTTCTACTCGGGATTCTATACTCCTCTTTACTATCTGGGACATAACCAATTACCCAACACCGCTGAAATCATCAAATTGATTTTACGGGATGAATCTGTTCATGGAACATACATTGGCTACAAGTTCCAACTTGGATTAAAGGAACGCGGCGAAAATGAACAACAGCAAATGAAGGACTGGTTGTATGACTTCTTGATGAAGCTTTACGAAAATGAAGAAAAATACACCCACCTTCTTTACGATCCAGTCGGTTGGACCGAAAATGTTTTAACATTTGTTCGGTATAACGCCAATAAAGCACTAATGAATTTAGGCCAAGATCCCCTTTTCCCAGATACTGCGGAAGACGTTGAACCAACCGTCATCAACGGAATTTCAACCACCACATCGAACCACGATTTCTTCTCCCAGGTCGGCAATGGATATCGTCTTGGAAAAGTTGAAGCCATGACTAATGAAGATTATGAAAAATGGGCAAATGACGACCCTGAAAAATAAAAGCGAGGAGTATTTTATGCAATCAAAGGAAGTTACAACGTTTCATAATATTATGCGGTTTAAAAAGGAAAATGCCACTTCAGGATTGATCGATATTGATCACCTGTACATCGACCTTTCAAATGAAAACCAAAATGAATGTTTCATTCAAAATACAGCAAAACAGATTCTTAAAGATCATTTGTGGTATACCGGCGTCCAGTTTAAACTTAAGGGTAATCAGCAAATTCGGAATTTTATAATTGATCATTATCCGCAAATTGCCCATGCAATTCAACAACTTGACCCGCTTGTCGTTGCCAAGGATGAACAAGCCAATGATCAAACTCCAACTCAACTCTCAAAATGGCTTAAAGTCAATGATTTTCTTGCTGTTCAACTTGCCCGGGTCAAGGTCGAGGACGTCGAAGAACCGTTTATTAAGTAAAATAAAAGCGTTAATTAGGAAGGCTTCTTAATTAACGCTTTTTAATTATCTTTTATTTTTTAATCCGTTTATAGTTTGAATCATAATACTTTCCAGCCCGAATATCATCTGTCATTCCTTTATACGGAGCTTCGGCAATCACATCCTCATTATTTTGACCTGCATCACCCATGTAAGTAATCGTTGCAAATTCAGGAACTAATAATTTTGGATAAGTCTCATATTTTTCCCGGGCTTCCTCCATTACATCAATGTGTTCATTTTGGAAAGTAACCGTGATTTCCGGATGTTCTTCAACCCATTTGGGGAAGAAAATTGTTCCATGCATTTTCTTTTCGTTGGGCATAAAGTCAAGCGCCACATCTGTTCCAGTTGGTTCAGTCCAAGTGATCTTATAAACGCCTTCAGTCAACATTACAATATCAGCTTCTTGGTCTTTAACCCAACGACCAGCAACCATTCCCCCATGAATCCGATAATCAACTGTGTGATCATTTTTGGCATACCATTCATATTCCCAACCATTGTCATATGTATAAATAAAATGAGTTCCTAAAAAATCATCAAGGGTTTTAAATTGTCTTTCCATTTTGCTCCTCCTTCATCTTATGTCGTTATCGACACAAATATTATATCAAGTTTTAAAATACTTTTTAAAACCAAAAAAGAAGCACTGCATGTACAATGCTTCTCTTTCATAGTTATTGTTGCAAGAACTTCGGTGCCAAGACCGTAAATTTCTCTGGTTTCCGTTTCTTGTTAACAACCATTACCAATTGCAACATCGTAATTGCAATTGAGCTCCGCTTCCGGTAAGTAGTATATTTTGAATGCCATTCATTCGCATATTTGTTCTTAAACGACTTTAATCCTTGGAAACCATATAACTTGTAGCCGTATTCATAAATGAAGTGGGCAATCCGCTCTTCAATAAAACTGTACTTTGAGTCCCCAACGTTAGATAACGGTGCCATTCCAAGGTCGAAGTACTTGTAGCCGTTCTCCTGGCCGTACTTGAAAAGCTCGATGAAGACCTTATCCATGATTCCTGATGGCGCATCGCTTCGATGCCGCATCAAATCAATCGACAACGTATTCTTTTCCATTGGCATTAAGGTTGCAAATGATACTAACTTTCCGTCTTTATCGCGAACAATTGCAACCGGTGCACGTTGAATATAACTTTCATCAAAGAATCCAAGGGAGAAGCCCTTTTCGTTCCGGCCGCCTAGCCAACTATCAGAAACTTCCTTTAATTCGGCCATCAATTCTTCGCTAAACGGCGGTTCAACCATTGAAAATTCGTAGCCTTCGCGTTCGAACTTGTTCATTAAAGCCCGTTGTGCCCGTTGTTTCTTTCCGCTCAACGTAAACTTATCAAGTTCAACGTATCCTTCTTCCCCGGTCTTGATAAAGTCGAATCCAAACTCGTGAAGGATCATCGTTAACTTCGAATTAATTTCATAAAATACTAGCTGATAACCATATTTATCCGATAGTGAAACCAATTCCCGCACCGCGTCTTTCAAATATCGCTGATTTCCGACCGGTTCCCCCATAATGATAATTTTATCGGCTTTGATTTGATACATTAAGTAAAGCTGATCTTCATTATCTTTTTGGAAAATGTAAATAAACTTATCTTTTAAGTAAGCAAGATGACTAACTTCATTGCCCCCGTACTGGTCAATGATTGCCTTGATGCGTTCCTCAGGGAAGCTCATCTGGTTAAACGGATCTTTCCCCTTCGTAAAGTAATTCATCATGACCAACAGAATCAAGCCCGCAATAATCATGCCGACTAATCCGTACAACCAAACTTGCTGATCCGGGAAAATCAATCCACTTGGAATCCGATGGTGGTGATGTTGATGCGGCCGGTTTAAAATTCCGACAAGCATGTAAAGCAAGAACGCCCCACCGAACATCAGCATGTTTAAGACCGTACTTTCAAATGAAAACTGCATCTTTTCCCGGTACAACTCTTTGCGCGAAAGCACAATGCAGATCATTACAAAGACCAAGAAAATTGCCAAAGTTGGGGTATATTCTTTCCACAACGTATTCACAACCCCAATTGCCAAAATAATCAAAGTTGGAACATATGCTTTGCGCTGCTTGAGTTGAATTGCCCGTGCCATTCCCAACAGCAGAAACGCAAACAAAATATTCGTCATCTGATTCAGGAAGAAAAACGTATAGGGCATAAACTTCATCAAAATTGAATTTGAAAAAGTAAAGTTCGGCAACGCAGATTCAAGCAACATGAAGATTCCTGAAAAATACATGAACAGCGTTACCAACCCATGAGCGACCTTTTGAATGATCGATTGTGGAATCCCATTAAAGTTTTCATTGATTTGATGTCCCATGTCGTGGACGAAGAAAACGCCCCCGATAATAAACGGAACAATATAGTAGAACAACCGGAAGAAGAGAATCCAAACAACCGCTAATTCACTTGAAACCCCTAAATGGGTCAGTTCCAAAATCATGAACACGTCAAAGGAACCCAAACCACCCGGAACCATTGAAATAATCCCTAAGATTTCAGCAATGATGTATAACGGCACAACGTCGATCAATTTGATGTGAATTCCCATCAAAGCGCCAATTACAAGGAAGAATAGGGCCGCACAACCCCATTCAACCGTTGACCCAATAATCAATGCAAATTCGCGTTTCCACGTTAAATCCTTGAAGAATTCATTATCTTTGAATTTTGTGACAAAGAATAAAACCGGGAAATACAATCCGCCGGCCAACAGCCAAATCGAATACTTATGGAAAATTGCTTCTGATGGAATGGCAAACATCATTCCCAATGAGATCCAACAAAAAATTGAAAGCCCAGCTAACAAGAACAACGCAATTTTGGAAATCGCATATAAAATTTCCTTTTTGCTTGCCCCGTCCTTATAAAAGTTTGCCCGCAACGTTGCACCAAGCAAACCGCCAAAGCCTGCAACGTTGGTAAATGTATTTGTCACCCACCCGCTGCGCGCAATGTATCCAGTTGAAAAATCGCCCGGTAAAAACTTAACAATCACAAAGTCATAAATCAACATTGGCAGAACTGCGATCAAGCCGCAAATCAACATTGCAATAATGACAACCGGTGATTGATCTGACAGGGCTTCGCCAACTTGATGCCAATTTAATTGATGAAAAATTCTTCCAATTTCAGTAAAAACAAACAACAGTACTGAAAGAATAAAAACCATTTTCAGCAACGTGGCATGCTTTTCATAAAAATCTTTTACTCGCGTAAATGCTTTTCGCATTATCGCTCCTCCTTAATCTAAAAACAGTCCTAATTAAAATAATATAATAAGTTCGTTTTTGATAAAAGGAAAAAAGGAGAAATCTCTTCCAAATTAAAAATTATTTTTTTAATTTCAATAAAAAAAAGAGGATGGAATTCCATCCTCCTTGAAGACATATTCTTAATTATTTAAGAGTAATCTTTGCGCCAACTTCTTCAAGTTTAGCCTTCATGTCTTCTGCTTCGTCCTTAGCAACGCCTTCCTTGATTACTGAAGGAGCGTCATCAACTAAGCCCTTAGCATCTTTCAAGCCAAGACCTGTAATGTCCTTAACAGCCTTGATTACCTTAACCTTAGCTGAACCTGCGTCTGTTAATTCAACGTCGAATTCTGACTTTTCAGCAGCACCGTCTGCACCTGCAGCACCTGCAGCAGCAACTGGAGCAGCAGCTGAAACACCAAATTCATCTTCGATAGCTTTTACTAAGTCGTTTAATTCAAGAATGCTAGCTTCTTTTAAGTCAGCAATGATCTTTTCTGTATCTAATGCCATTTTATTTTCCTCCGAAATTTAAATATTATTTTTAATTAATTATTCTGCATCTGCTTCTGCGTCAGCACCTTCATCCTTGCTATCTGCAACAGCCTTAACAGCATATGCAAAGTTGCGAACTGGTGCTTGTAATACAGAGAGTAACATTGAAAGCAAACCGTCGCGGTCTGGAAGTTTTGATAAAGCATTGATTTCGTCTAATGTTGAAACCTTACCTTCAATCATGCCACCCTTGATTTCAAGGTTTTCGTGATTTTCAGCAAACTTAACCAAAATCCGGGCTGGAGCTGTAACATCTTCTTCAGAGAAGCAAACAGCTGTTGGACCAGCAAATACGTCGTCCAAGCCTTCAATTTCAGCCTTAGCTGCAGCACGCTTTAAGTATGTGTTCTTGATAACGCGCATTTCAACTCCGGCTTCACGTAATTGTTTACGCAAGTCTGTAACTTCTTCAACAGTTAAACCACGATAGTCAACCACAACGTTTGATACTGAATTTTTGAACTTATCAGCAACTTCGTCAACAATCGCAGCCTTCTTAGCGATAATTTCTTTAACCATGTTTTCACCTCCTAGTTGTAGATTAGAGTAATAAAAAACTCTATGTCTACACTAAGACATAGAGAAAGAACCGTATTCTCCTCGGCAGGATTTTGAGGCTTGCGCCACCTGAGTCTTAGGTAGAACTATTATCAACTTTTTTAGTTTATCATAACCGGTTTTAACGGTCAATCAATTTTTTATTTAAGTGTGTTAACGTCAATTGTAACACTTGGTCCGAATGTTGAAGCAACTGATAAGTGCTTGATGTATGTTCCCTTAACAGCAGCTGGACGAGCCTTAGCAATTACTTCGTAAATTGCCATGAAGTTTTCGTTTAATGCCTTAGCATCAAATGAAACTTTACCAACAGGAACGTGAACATTACCGTCACGGTCTGTCCGGTATGTTACTTGACCTGACTTAGCGTCTGTAACAGCCTTCTTAACGTCCATTGTAACTGTCCCAGTCTTTGGGTTTGGCATTAAGCCTTTAGGTCCAAGAATCCGACCTAAACGACCTACTTGAGCCATCATGTCTGGAGTTGCAATTGCAACATCAAAGTCTAACCAGCCATCTTGAATCCGTTGTGCCAAGTCTTCGTCACCAACAACATCTGCACCAGCATCCTTAGCTTCTTGAGCTTTAGGACCCTTAGCAAATACGATCACCTTTTGGTCTTTACCTGTACCGTTTGGTAAAACCATTGCGCCCCGTAATTGTTGGTCAGCTTGCTTTGTATCAAGGTTTAAGTTGAATGCAGCTTCAACAGTTGCATCAAAATTTGCAAAGTCAATCTTCTTAACTAATTCAAGGGCTTCTTCTGATGTGTAGCTCTTGCCAGCTTCAACTTGCTTTGCAGCTTCTAAATATTTCTTACTTTTCTTTTTAGCCATTAGTGTTTTCCTCCTTGCAAAATGTGGTCATCGGATAAACCTCCCACTTGACATCTTTACTTTCGCAAAGTGTCCGCCTGGGGAAGCATGTTAGTTATGCTTAGTCTTCAACAACAAAGCCCATGCTCCGTGCAGTACCTTCAATCATGCGCATAGCAGCTTCAACGTCTGCAGCGTTTAGATCTTGCATCTTTGTTTCAGCGATTTCCTTAACTTGGTCTTTTGTAACTGTTGCGACCTTCTTTGTGTTAGGTTCGCCTGAGCCTTTTTGTACACCAGCAGCCTTCTTAAGTAATACTGAAGCAGGTGGTGTCTTTGTAATGAAGTCGAATGAACGGTCTTCATATACATTGATAACAACAGGAATAATCATGCCAGCTTGGTCAGCTGTCCGTGCATTAAATTCCTTTGTGAATCCCATAATGTTGATACCTGCTTGTCCTAAAGCTGGACCTACAGGAGGAGCTGGAGTTGCTTTTCCAGCAGGAATTTGTAACTTAACTACGTTTACTACATTCTTTGCCACGGTAAAAACCTCCTCTTCCGTGTGTGGTTCGGATGGCCATTCAGATTTGACCTCCCACTAAGTATGTGTAAAACATACTTTTAAAATATA
>DWVG01000013.1 GCA_019120355.1 Candidatus Ligilactobacillus faecavium | reverse complement strand
TTATCTGACTTGTATTCGTCTTCGTTTAACAATGGTAATGCGCCAGCATCTAATTCATGAGCACGTTTAGCTGCTAACATTACTAATGAATAACGTGAGTTAACATGTTCTAAAAGTTTATCGACAGATGGATATAAAATCATTTGACAGCATCTCCTTATTGTTGATCATCATCTAAGCCAAGTTGCTTCTTGTAATCAGGTAAGAACCGTTTTACACGCCACCGTTCTGCCCGAATAATCGTCTGAATTTTTTCGGCAGCCTTCGGAACTTCATCATTCACAACCGCGTAATCATAATTCTGCATCATTTCGATTTCGCCGACAGCCTTTTCCATTCGCTTGTCAATTGTCGCTAAATCGTCCGTTCCCCGATTAATGATTCGTTGACGTAATTCCATCAAATCTGGTGGTGTTAAGAAAATAAACAACCCATCCGGAACTTTTTCCCGGACTTGCATTGCACCTTTAACTTCAATTTCAAGGAAAACATCCTTACCTTGATCTAACATCTCATTAACATATTTTAAAGGTGTTCCGTAATAATTGTCAACATATTTAGCGTATTCCAACATTCCGCCATTTTCAATTTCCTTTTCAAATTCTTCCTTTGAAACAAAGAAATAATCTTTTCCATCAACTTCTCCGGGACGCTTTTTCCGGGTCGTCATTGAAACTGAATAGTGGAAAGTATTATCCTCACGTGAAAAGATTTCCTTTCGTACAGTTCCCTTTCCAACTCCTGATGGTCCTGAAAGAACAATTAACATTCCGCGTTTTGGCATTTTGAATCTCCTCTAGAAACAATTTTAATAACTATTATCCACTTTGAACGCCTATTTTTCAAGTGATTTCCAAAGGTTTTCAATTTTCTAATGAAGATTTCATTTATTAATGATAATGGTAACAAAAAGGCTGTGACATCCGTCACAGCCTCTAATTATTTTCAAATTAATCCTAGTATAATTCAAGGTATTGGTCGCGTTCCCATTGTGAAACGTCTTGCCGGTATGAATCCCATTCAAGCGTCTTGGCTTCAACAAAATTGTTAAAGAGATGTTCGCCAAGGGCTCCTTGAATTACTTCATCATTCTTCAATTCTTTAAGGGCGTTGTGCAATGTTGAAGGTAAGTCCTTAATTCCGTTTTCACGCCGTTCTTCTTCATCCATTGCGTAAATGTTACGATCAACTGATGCAGCCGGTTCGATCTTATTCCGTAATCCATCAAGTCCAGCTTCCAAAATAGCAGCAATTGCCATGTACGGGTTAGCTGATGGATCAACTGACCGTAATTCAAACCGGGTACCTTGTTCACGTGCCATTGGAACCCGAACCAATGGTGACCGGTTCCGACCTGACCATGCAACGTAAACCGGAGCTTCAAATCCTGGAACTAACCGTTTGTATGAGTTGACTGTTGGGTTAGTAACCGCCGTGAAGCTGCGGGCGTGCTTTAATAACCCGCCTAAGAAGTAGTAAGCCTTTTGTGATAACTTTTGGTCGCCATTTTCATCATAGAAGACATTGCCATTCTTGTCGAAAAGCGACATGTTAATGTGCATTCCGGAGCCGTTGACTTGGGCTAATGGTTTTGGCATGAATGTTGCGTGCAACCCGTGTTTCCGGGCAACTGTTTTAACAACCAACTTAAAAGTTTGAATGTTGTCGCACGCATGCAAAGCATCTTCATACTTAAAATCAACTTCATGTTGACCTGGAGCAACTTCATGGTGAGATGCTTCAACATCAAAGCCCATGCGTTCAAGTTCAAGAACGATTTCCCGCCGGCAATTTTCCCCCATGTCAACCGGAGCAAAGTCAAAGTAACTGCCGTTATCATTTAAATGCATTGTTGGCTTGCCAGTTTCAGGATCAAGCTTGAAAAGGAAAAATTCAGGTTCAGGACCGATGTTAAAGTCGGTAAACCCTTCTGCTTTCATTTCATCTAAAACGCGCATTAAATTATTCCGCGGATCGCCCATGAATGGTTTGCGATCAGCTGTGTATACTTCACAAATGATTCGGGCAACTTTTCCGTGTTCGCTTCCCCATGGGAAAATCATCCAGGTCGATAAATCTGGATATAACCACATATCACTTTCTTCAATCCTGACAAAACCGTCAATTGAAGAACCGTCAAACATTAATTTATTATCAAGCAATTTATCTAATTGACTAACTGGAACCTCAACGTTTTTAATTGTTCCGTAAAGGTCAGTAAACATTAACCGTAAAAATTGAACGTTTTCTTCTTTAGCCATCCGCCGAATATCGGCCTTAGTATAATCATGCTTAACCATTATTAATAGGCTCCTTTTAAATTGATAAATTAGAGCGGCCGATTGTTACGAATCGAAGGTTTGCTATGCCGGTTAAGTCCACTAGCATTGACAAAATCATTGCGTAAAATTTTCCGAACGGCATCATCGGATAACGATTGGGCCATCTTTTCACGACGACGTTCTTCTTCGGCTGCCTTCTGAGCATAGATCTTCTTGATTGAAGCCATATTATACCCATCCGCAAGATAGTCTTTAATTTCAAGCAATTTATCAATATCATTTAATGAATACATCCGCCGGTTCCCTTCATTTCGTTCAGGAATCACCAGTTCTTGTTCTTCATAATAACGAATTTGCCGGGCGCTTAAGTCCGTAAGCTTCATTACCGTTCCAATTGGTAAAACGGCAAGGGAGCGCCGTAGTTCCTTTTCTTTCATAACAACCCTCCTCTCATTGGTTCAATCATATCAATCTCGAAACTGTCTGTCAACGGCTTATGTCACATTTTATAACATCTTATTTTTTATAGTACGTTTCGTTTACCGCATTTGTAATCGCAACCTTGACATGCGCGTATGAAAGGCCTCCCTGGATATACAACGCATACGGTTCCCGCAACGGACCATCACTTGATAATTCAATCGTTGAGCCTTCAACGAAACTTCCAGATGCCATAATAATTTCGTCTTCGTAGTTATCCATTTCACTTGGAATCGGATCAACAAATGCATTTAACGGTGAATTATGCTGAATACTTGCACAGAATTTGATCATCGCTTCCCGTTCATGGAAGATAACCGTTTGAACAAGATCAGTCCGCGGAGCATCCCATTTGGGCGAGACTTCCGCGCCCATCTTTTCAAGTAATGCCGCAGTAAAAATTGCTCCTTTAACGGCTTCCCCCGTCGTATGCGGAGCAAGGAAGAAGCCCCGGTAAAAGTCTCGTTGATACCCATACGTTGCGCCTTCACCTTTTCCCGGTCCTGGGGCAAATAATCTTGATGAGGCGCGCATGATCAAGTCGTGCCGGCCAACTAAAAAGGCACCTGATTTAGCAACCCCCGCACCAGCGTTTTTGTACATTGAACCGGCCATTAGGTCCGCGCCGTAAAACGTTGGTTCAACCTTTTCGGTAAATTCACCATAACAATTATCAATGAAGATAATTGCCTCCGGAGCAATCTGCTTAACAAATTCGATCATCTTTTTAATTTCTGCAACCGTGAAGCTGTCCCGGGTCGCATATCCGCGTGAGCGTTGAATTGCAACGACCTTAATTGATTTGTCTTGGTTTAACTTTTCTTCCACTGCATCATAGTCGATTTTACCGTCTTTAAGTGGGGTATATGCAAACTTGATGCCATATTCTTTCATTGAGCCCGGATTATTGCCGACGATTCCAATTACTTGTTGAATCGTATCATATGGCATTCCCGTCATATAATATAAAGTATCGCCCGGCATTAACGATGCAAATAACGCCGTTGAAATTGCATGTGTTCCAGAAACCATTTGCGGCCGCACAAGCGCATCATCACATTTAAAATAGTCAGCAAAAATATCTTCTAGTTTATCACGACCAAGGTCATCATACCCGTATCCCGTTGAACCAACAAGATCTTCTTCAGCAACATGGTGCTTGCGGTACAAATCCAAAATCCGTTGCTGGTTATACAAAACCGTTTCATCAACCGCTGCCAATTGCGGTACAATCATTTGATCAACTTCAGCAACCTTTTGCTGTAAATCCTGCGGGAACTTTTCAATCCATTTTTCCATTATTTTTTCTCCTTTAACCATTTTTCAACTAATTCAATAATTTGCGGATAGTCCGTATCAAAGTTTTGAACAAGATCAAACCAGTGAACATCCATTTTATTTCGAAACCATGTTAATTGCCGTTTAGCATAATGCCGCGAATTTTGTTTGACCTTTGCAATACATTCTTCAAGGGAAGCTTGATGTTCAAAATACGGATAAAATTCTTTGTAGCCAATTCCCTTTCCGGCCGGCAACTTGCTTCCGCCATTTTCATACAAGTACCGAGCTTCATCAAGGACTCCCTCTTTGACCATCAAATCAACGCGGTGGTTGATCCGTTCATATAATACTGAACGCGCAGTATTTAAACCAATAATCAAAAAGTCATAATTATTATTCGGATGATCCCTTTGAACGGAAAATTTCTTGCCGGTTTTTTCAAAAACCTCTAATGCCCGAATTACCCGCCGCTCGTTGGTGACCGGAATTTTAGCGGCTGCCACCGGATCAATTTGATCAAGCCGGTCCCACAACGCCTGTTGCCCATTTTCTGCGGCATACTGATGCAGCTGATTTCGCAAGTGATCATCTTGATATTGATCATTTCCAAAATGAAAGTCATCCACAAGCGATTGCAAATAAAAGCCGGTCCCGCCAACAAGCATTGGCAATGCACCTTGAGCTGCAATTTTTAAAATTGCCTTTCTGGTACGATCAATAAAATCAGCAACTGAAAAACGCTGGTCAATTGGAATCTCATCCAATAAGTAATGCGGAATTCCCTGCATTTCTTCATTAGTGACTTTTGCCGTTCCAATATCTAACTTTTGATAAACCTGCATCGAATCGCCTGATACGACCTGACCGTTAATCTTTTGAGCCAGCTTAATTGATAACGTTGTTTTTCCAACCGCCGTTGGACCAACGATCATTAAAACCTTTTGCGCCACTTTTCCGCTCCTTTCCTTTTGCTTCTCTTGTAATTGTATCATTCAAGTTAAATTTTAACAGTTTTACCTAGCATTTTTTGACGATTTAATTCATAATGATAATATACCAATAATTGAGGAGGAATTTCCATGAAATCATTTGGTAAGGGATTCTTTACCGGGATCGTAACAACCGTTGGCGTTGTTGCTGGTGCCGTTTATGCATTTAAGAAAACAGTTGTTGAACCAATGGAAGAACGTGAAGCAATCTTAGAAGAACACCGTCGTCGTGCTCTTCGGAAGAGTCGTTC
>DWVG01000012.1 GCA_019120355.1 Candidatus Ligilactobacillus faecavium | reverse complement strand
AAAGAATTATTTATTGGTATAATTACACTAGATATTTGATTATCTTTTTAGATAAATACACCAATAAATTTAGATAGGGGTATAACAATGAAAGTTAGAAAAGCTGTTATTCCTGCAGCCGGATTAGGGACCCGTTTCCTTCCAGCCACAAAGGCTTTAGCTAAGGAAATGTTTCCAATTATTGATAAACCTACAATTCAATACATCGTTGAAGAAGCACGTAAGTCAGGAATTGAAGATATTTTAGTTGTTACAGGGAAGGGCAAGCGGCCAATTGAAGACCACTTCGACTCAGTTCCTGAACTTGAACAAAATTTGAAAGCAAAGGGCAAGAACGATTTACTCGAACTTGTTCAACAAACAACTGACATTAACTTGTACTTCATTCGTCAATCACATCCACGTGGTTTAGGGGATGCGGTTTTGATGGCCAAGGACTTTGTTGGGAACGAACCATTTGTTGTCATGTTAGGTGACGATATCATGGATGATAAAGTTCCGTTGACTAAGCAATTGATTGATCGCTATGAAGAAACTCACGCTTCAACATTAGCTGTAATGAAGGTCCCACACGAAGAAGTTAACAAGTATGGGGTAATTGATCCAGTTACAGAAACTAAGCCAGGTCTATTTGACGTAAACAAGTTTGTTGAAAAGCCGGATGTTGATAAAGCACCATCAGATTTAGCAATTATTGGACGTTACTTATTAACGCCTGAAATTTTTGATATGCTTGAAACTCAAAAACCAGGTGCCGGTAATGAAATTCAATTGACAGATGCAATTGATCGGTTGAACCAAATTCAACGCGTATTTGCGCATGAATTCAAGGGTAACCGGTATGATGTTGGTTACAAGTTCGGTTACTTAAAGACTTCAATTCAATTTGGATTGAAGCATCCAGAAGTAAGTGCGGACTTAAAGGCTTACATTAAAGAATTAGCAAAGACACTTAAGTAATTCATGACATTGATCATGGAAGGTCGTGACGAAAGTCCGACCTTTTTATTTTTTGTAATCATAATTTAACGGAAAATCCTTATTTAAAATGGTTTAATAAGGGTATGTGCGTTTTATTAATTGAGATAAGCAAAGGAATTACAAAATGAAGAAGTTTGGTGCGAACTTAAAGGAATTTGCCAAGACTGCGCTGAAAAAGACGATTCAGGGTGACATTTTCAACATGGCGATTGTCGCAACGTACTATGTTTTGCTTACAATTGTTCCAATCGTGATTTTTATTGGAAATATTTTACCGATCATGCATTTGAATGCGACCCGGATCATGCCGTACTTAAACGTTGCGCTTCCGGAACCGGTATATAACTTTTTAGGTCCAATCGTTCGTAAATTTTTGACCCATGGTTCAGGCGGGATCGCATCGTTCTCGATGATTTTTACATTATGGGCTGGCAGTCGCGGCATTAATGCGTTAAAAAGGTCGATGAATCAAATATTTGGAGTGGGAGATTCACAAGATTTTATTGTGACAACTGTATTATCGATTTTGATCACGCTCAGTTTCGGAGCATTGTTAATTACGACGTTTGTGATTTACAGTTTTGGTCAAATTGTCCTTGAATATTTAACACCGATTTTCAAACTCCCGTTATCGTATCTGGAAATTTTCTTACGGTATCGTTGGTCGGTAACATTTGTCATTATTTTTTCAATTTTGTGTTTGATTTATATTGTATTGCCGAATGTCAAAGTTCACTGGCTATCAGTTTGGCCGGGAGCTTTGGTTGCAGCATTAGGATGGATGGCGTTGACAGGCATCTTTACGATTTACGTGAAGTATTTTGCATATCGGATTTTAAGTTATGGAACGATCGGAACATTCCTGGTATTACTTTTTTGGATGAACTTTACGAATTTGATTATTCTCTTTGGCGCAATTGTCAATGCGTTTTTGGAAGAGAAAATTTATGGAAAGGTTGTCCCTAAGGAACATCGCTTTGGAAAGAAAGTTCAACGAAAGATCCATGAACGCCGGCAAAAACAAAACTAAAGGATCGGGAAAGTACCCGATCCTTTAGTTTTGTTCATCAATAAATTGGTTGATTTCGTCCATGGAAAAGCCTTTGCGGTACAAGGCCATTTTAACTTTTTGATTGCGCTGTGAAAGAGGGAGTCGCTGATACCGGCGCATGATTTTAGCTCCTTGGAGTTGTAATTGTTCTTTTTCCTGATTTTCATCCTTCTCAAGACCGAGCTGATTGATTGTTTCGGTTGCAATCTCAGAACTGAACCCCTTTGCAAAAAGACCATCTTTAATTTTTTGAATTTGAATTTTGAAGGCTTCCCGATGATATTTGCGGGCAAGCTTTTGGGCAATCTTGATTGAGTTTTGAAGTTGATCTTCAAATGGAAACTCGTCAAGGGCGGTTTCAATATCGTTTTCAAGAATGCCTTTTTTGCGTAAGTTTTGGGTGATCACTTTCGGCCCTTTATCAGAGGTCTTCGCAATTGTCCGAACATAACTTTTAGCGTATTCAAGATCATTAATGTAACCTTGAGCGCGTAAACGTTGAAGAACGGGTTCAATTTGAAAGTCAGTAAATTCATGTTGTTGCAGATATTGAATGATTTCCTTTTCAGTTCTTAACTGGTAAGAAAGGTAATCGAGGGCTTTATTATAAGCTTTTGAAATTGAATCAGCATCCGTGATGGCCTGGATTTGATCATTTGTGATCTCTTGATCCTTATGCAGGCGAAATTGGATCAAAACTTCTTCACTGACGGGAAAGCGGTAATGACCATCAATAAAGATGTTATACCGGCCTTTTCGTTTTTGAGCCTGAATTGCTGTAATTTTCACGTTATCAACCTCCAATTCTTACTGCCATTATAAACGTTGAAATTGTTTAATGCTATAATTGAAATATTCTGAGAGGGGTTCTTTATGGAAAAAAAGAGAATTATTAAATTA
>DWVG01000011.1 GCA_019120355.1 Candidatus Ligilactobacillus faecavium | reverse complement strand
CACTTTCGGGTCACGTTTCAATTCTTGGTCAAGCGCTTGGTTGATCGCCTTGATCATTGTTAATTGTGCCATGTTACTTTCCCTCCTTTTCACATTCATCAATCTTTGCTTGAATTGATTCTGGAATTTCTGAGTAGCTTAATTTATAGAAATCACTAACTTTTTGTTGCGGGGCATTTTCAGCCTTTTCCATTGCAGCATCGATTTCCTTATTGACCGCTTCTTCCCAATTCTTTTCCAAATCTTCATTCCATAATCCTTTATGATCTAGATATGTTCTGAACCGAATCAACGGATCTTTCTTCCGCCATCCTTGCTCTTCATCAGCTGTCCGATAACGTTTCGGATCATCGCCTGATAATGTGTGCGGACCATACCGGTAAGTTAAAGTTTCAATTAAAACCGGCCCATTTCCGGCAACTGCCCATTCACGGGCTGCCTTGGCAACCGTGTAAACGGCTAAGGCATCCATTCCGTCAACTTGAATCCCAGGAATTCCAACAGCAACGCCTTTTTGGGCTAACGTTTGGGCTGCGGTTTGCTTGCGCCGCGGAACTGAAATTGCATAGCCATTGTTTTGAACAAAGAACAATGCTGGAACTTTAAATTCACCCGCAAAGTTGATTCCTTCATAGAAATCACCTTCAGATGTTCCGCCATCACCCGTGTATGTATATGCAACGGTTGGTGATTTCTTCTTCTTCAAGCCCAATGCAACGCCGGCGGTTTGAACGGTTGCAGATGCAACAACGATTTGTGGAGTCGTTGCTTGAACATCATCTGGAATTTGACCGCCCATATAGTGTCCAATTGACCATAAGAATGCACGGTCTAATGGGAATCCATGTTGAATTAACTGTGGAATATCCCGATAAGCTGGTAAAAGGAAATCTTCCTTTTCCATTGCGTAACTTGATCCCATTTCACTGGCTTCTTCACCTGCTGTTGGAGCATAGAATCCTAAACGTCCTTGACGGTTTAATTTCGTTGACCGTTCATTTAAAATCCGTTCCCATAACATTTTTTTAAACAGATCAACTAATTGGTCATCCGTTAAATCCGGAAATAGATCTTGATTTACAATTTCACCTTTTTCATTCATTACTTGAATTGGTTTCATATTCGGTTGATTCATATAATCATTAAAATCAATTTTCGTCATCAATGTCCCCTCCTTCTGAGACTACTTTAATATATCGCTTACATTTCTTATTTTACTTAATTTGTCATTGATTGTTAATTGATATGGCATTCGGGATTTAACCAGCGATTTTAATGCTCCGGAATTTTTTAATAATAAATTAATTTGGAAAGGATTTCATTCGAGTTAATATTATTCTTTTATCATGTTTAGAAAAAAGCATCATGAATTGTATTAAAATAATTTAGTACTTTAATAATTGGAAAGGGAGATTCGATGCTCAAAGAGTTCAAAGAATTTATCGCACGTGGAAACGTAATGGACTTAGCCGTTGGGGTCATTGTAGGATCTGCATTCACCGCCATCGTTAAGTCTTTAGTTTCCAATATCATTAACCCATTGATTGGAATTTTTGCCGGCAAGATCGATTTTTCATCAATCATCTTCACGGTTGGTTCAGCCCACTTCCGGGTTGGAACATTCCTGAATTCCGTCATTAATTTCTTGATCATTTCATTCGTGATCTTCATCATGGTCAAGTTCGTCAACAAATTCACCAAGAGTAAGGAAGACGAAAAGAAAAAGGAAGAAAAGGAACTTTCTGAAGAAGCTGAATACCTTAAAGAAATCGTTGAACTGCTTAAGGAAGAAAAAGGAATTCAACCGCAACCTGCTTCAGTATCAAATGATGATGAAAAAAGTAAGGTTAAACCAAAATAAATAATTGGAAATTTAAAGAAGGTGTGACAAAACGTCAAAGACGAGCGCGGTGGAAGCAGAAAAGCGAACGAATCGCGAAGCATAGATTCGGAGTTTTTCGAATTAGCTACGCATCCCCACTCAGCTCGTTTGTTTTGGAACCCGATCATGCAGATATAGCAAAGAGGTTGTGACATAAGTCGCAACCTCTTTATTTTTGATTTATTCATTTTTGATTTATTCAATTTAATAATAAAAAAATAAGACTTTCCCCAAAGCCTTATCCCTAACGAAAACTAATTTTTAACACTTAGTCCTTTTCTCTCTAACACTTACAAGTTTAATACTACTCCGTGACAGAAAAAGCGGACTAAAGTTTCCTCAATCATGGATTTTCATTCCTGAATGAAAATAAATATTGTACACAATTTATATTCAAAATCCAAAAAAACAGCTGTGCCGCAACACAACTGTTTTTTATTATTTACGACGACGTTCTGGAATACGTGCAGCCTTACCTTGACGATCACGTAAGTAGTACAACTTAGCACGACGAACGCGTCCTTGACGTACAACTTCAATCTTTTCAACCCGAGGTGTGTGAACTGGGAAAGTCCGTTCAACCCCTACACCGTTACTAATCTTACGAACAGTGTAAGTTTCTGAAACGCCTTCGCCGCGACGTTTGATAACAACACCTTCAAAGACTTGAATACGTTCACGCTTACCTTCAACGATCCGTGCGTGAACCCGTACTGTATCCCCAGCACGGAAATCTGGAATATCATCACGTAATTGTGATTCAGTGATCTTCTTGATCAATGGATTTACTGACATGTTTTTCTTCCTTTCCCCGATATTCATGTCCAGTTGCAGCGGAATACCGTTAATATGGCAATTAAGCCAAATAGAATGTTATCATATCTGATACCAGTTTGTAAAGCTATTTTTGAGTTTTAAATTCTCGCAACCATTTCCGATCTTGGTCCGTCAACGGAAAATCTTCAAGCAGATCTGGCCGCCGTTCGAATGTTCGCCGCAATGATTCTTTCCGGCGCCATTCGGCAATCTTTTGGTGATTGCCACTCGTTAAAACTTCAGGAACCTTCATCCCACGAAAATCAGCAGGCCGTGTATATTGCGGATATTCAAGCAGACCGGTTGAGAATGAATCACCAACCGCTGATTCATCATTTCCAAGAACATTTGGCAATAACCGCACCGTCGCGTCAATGATGACCATCGTTGCTAATTCGCCCCCCGTCAACACATAATCACCCAGCGAGATTTCATCCGTTACCCGGGTTCGAATTCGTTCATCATATCCTTCATAGTGACCGCAAATAAAGGTTAAATGCTTTTCTTGGGCCAACTCTTCCGCAACTTTTTGATTGAATTGCCGCCCGGCCGGATCGAGCAAAATCACTTTTCCCGGCTCCGGATGTTTTTCCTGAACCGCATCAAGCGCATCAAAAATCGGTTGCGCCTGCAATAACATTCCAGCACCGCCACCATACGGCGTGTCATCAACGTGGTGCTGCTTATTGGTCGTGTAATCCCGAAAATCCGTGACGTCAATGTTTAAAATTCCGTTTTCCTGGGCTTTACCGATCATTGAGGAATTCATCGGGCCATCAAACATTTCAGGAAAAAGGCTTAAAATATCAATTTGCATTAATCATCCAACCCATCTAACATATCAATAACTACTTGGTGATTTTCAATCTGAACATCCTTCACAACGTCCTTAATTGCTGGAATCAGCAAATCTTTCTTGCCTGCACGTTGAATTACCCAGACATCATTAGCTCCGGATTCCATAATTTCCTTGATCTTGCCAATCGAATTTCCGTCCAAATCAACAACATTCAATCCAACAATTTGATGGTAATAGTATTCGCCATCTGCCAAATCATCTTGCTGGTCCTCAGCAATTTTTAAATCCGCCTGCTTTAACGGTTCAACCAAATTAATGTCTTCCATTCCTTCAAAGCTTAACAAATCAAATTGTTTGTGCTTACGGTGACTTTTAACCGTTAATGCGACTGGATCCTTTCCCTTTTGAAAAGCATAAACCGTTGCTCCCGGTGCAAATCGTTTTTCAGGAAAATCCGTAATTGCCTGAACGCGAACTTCACCTTTAATTCCATGAGTATTAACAATTTTTCCAATTTGGTAATAATTCATGCTTGTCCCTTTCTAATAAAAAAACCTCCACAAAACATCTCTGCTTTATTGGAGGTTCGTTAAATAATCAGTCAATAACGTTCAATTTAATCCGGCGATCATCGTCAATGCGAATCCCATAAATCAATGACCGAATTGCTTGAACGACCGTCCCATTTTTTCCAATAACCCGGCCGACATCCTGCGAAGCAACCTTCAAATTAAAGTTCACAAACTGATCATCATTTGCCACTTCAATCGAAACTTCATCAGGTGTCGTGACCAACGCTTTGACAATCGTTAATAACAATTGTTTAACCGTTTCTTCTGTCATTGAACTTTACCCTACTTATTTCTTTGAGTATTTTGCTTCGTGGAACTTCTTCATTACGCCTTGACGTGAAAGAATGTTACGAACTGTATCTGATGGTTGAGCACCATTGTTTAACCACTTCATAATTTCTTCTTCCTTAAGGGTAACTGTTTCTGGGTTTGTTAATGGGTTGTATGTTCCAACATTGGCGATGAAACGACCATCACGTGGTGAACGTGAATCAGCAACAACGATCCGGTAGAATGGACGCTTCTTTGAACCCATACGCTTTAAACGAATTTTTACTGACATGTTTGCACCTCCTATTAATTTATCAACATTAATAATATACCAAGTTTTGAATTAGCTGTAAAGGAAAATTTCTTGACAGTTAATATTTTTTTACCGTTTCCGGCGCCGCCGTGCTTTTTGAAGCTTCCGGAGCTTTTTCTTTTTATTCTTCCGAACCATCTTCGACATTGACATCTTAGCTAACTTACCGCCCATGCCGTTGCCAAAGAGGCCTTCCATGCCAGAAAAGTCGCCGTTTGAAACTTTGCCCATCATGTCGCGCATTTGCTTAAATTGCTTGATCATCCGGTTAACGTCTTGAATCTTGACCCCGCATCCGGCTGAGATCCGGCGCCGCCGACTTGGATTCAAAATATCTGGATTTTCACGTTCTTCCGGCGTCATTGAATAAACAATCGCCTTTGTTCGTTCAATATCCCGCGGATCAACCTGCACGTTCTTCAATGCTGGGTTATTTGCCATTCCTGGAATCATCTTGATCAAATCTTCCATTGGACCCATCTTTTGAACTTGAGCTAATTGTTCAAGAAAATCATTAAAGTCAAACGAGTTGGCCTTCATTTTTTCTTGAAGTTCAACGGCTTTTTGCTCATCGTAATCTTGTTGAGCCTTTTCAATTAAGGTCAGCATATCCCCCATTCCAAGAATTCGGGAAGCCATCCGATCTGGATAGAAGACATCTAAGTCCGTTAGCTTTTCACCTTGACCGATAAATTTGATTGGCTTGCCAGTCACTGCCCGAATTGAAAGGGCAGCCCCTCCACGGGTATCCCCATCTAACTTCGTCAAGACAACCCCAGTTACATCAAGTTGATCGTTAAATCCTTTAGCAACTTCAACGGCATTTTGACCAGTCATGGCATCAACGGTCAAAAGAATTTCATCTGGATGAGTAAGTTCCTTGATTTGAGCTAATTCATCCATTAATTTTTCATCGATCTGCAACCGACCGGCCGTATCGATCAAAACATAGTCGTTCTTTTGTTCTTGGGCCTTAGCCATCCCCTGGCGAACGATTTCGACCGGATCAACGTCCGTTCCCATTTCAAAGACCGGAACGTCAATTTGTTCACCTAAGATCTTTAACTGATCAACGGCAGCGGGACGGTATACGTCGGCTGCAATCATTAACGGACGGGCCTTTTGTTCATTTTTTAACTTTAAGGCTAATTTCCCCGCCGTAGTTGTTTTTCCGGCCCCTTGAAGCCCAACCATCATGATGACGGTTGGAATCTTCGCCGATTTATTTAATGGGACTGCTTTTTCACCCATCACTTTAACTAATTCTTCGTTAACGATCTTAACGATTTGTTGTGCCGGTGTTAAACTTTCAAGAACTTCAGCCCCGACTGCCCGTTCACGGACTGTCTTGATAAAGTCCTTTACAACACCATAGTTTACGTCGGCTTCCAGCAATGCCAGTCGGATCTCACGCATTGACTCCTTAACATCATTTTCCGTGATCTTCCCTTTGCGTTGTAAACTATGAATTGCATTTTGAATTCTTTCTGTTAACCCTTCAAAGGCCATTTGATTTCACCAACCTATTCTTCAATACTTTCCAATTTTTCTGCAAGTTCAAGTAACCGCTCATCATGCGGATAACGCTGCTGAATGTAATCGATCAACGCATCTAAATGAGCCGCATTTTTCAGAAAATCAGCATACAAATGCAACTTTGATTCGTATTCTTCAAGGATTTTCTCTGTCCGTTTTATATTATCATAAACTGCCTGCCGCGACACATTATAATTTTCCGCAATCTCGCCAAGCGAAAAATCATCCCGGTAGTACTGCGCCAAATATTCCATCTGCTTCTTCGTCAGCAGCGGCTCATAAAATTCAAATAACGCATTGATTCGATTTGTTTTTGCAATTTCCATTTAAATCACCCTAGTCTTCGCGGGGAGTAATCAATCCCTTAAATAATCCGTATGCAAAGTCTTCGGTATTAAAGTCGCGCAAATCATCAACCTGTTCACCAAGGCCGACAAGTTTAACTGGAATGTGCAGTTCGTTTCGAATTGCCAACACGATTCCGCCGCGAGCCGTTCCATCCAATTTGGTCAAAATAATTCCCGTTACATTAGTTGCATCCTTAAATTGTTTTGCTTGGGACAATGCGTTTTGACCAGTTGTTGCATCAAGTGCCAATAAAACTTCATGCGGGGCTTCTGGAATTTCACGGGTAATTACCCGTTGGATCTTTTCAAGCTCATTCATCAAGTTGACCTTGTTTTGCAACCGGCCAGCCGTATCAACAAGCAAGATATCGTAATTTTCCTTCTTTGCTTTTGTGACTGCATCATAAACAACGGAAGCCGGGTCGCTCTTTTCAGGCTTCTTGACGATCGTCACGCCCACGCGTTGAGCCCATTCATCTAATTGTTGAATTGCTCCGGCCCGGAACGTATCACCGGCAGCAACCATGACTT
This sequence comes from Candidatus Ligilactobacillus faecavium, assembly GCA_019120355.1. Classification (GTDB taxonomy): domain Bacteria; phylum Bacillota; class Bacilli; order Lactobacillales; family Lactobacillaceae; genus Ligilactobacillus; species Ligilactobacillus faecavium. Next base: position 401 of record DWVG01000011.1, on the reverse strand, counting down.
TTTTGCCTTCGTCTTTATAACGTTTGGCAAGCTTTCCAATCGTGGTTGTTTTACCAACCCCATTGACCCCAACAAAGAGGAAGACAGTTGGTCCTTCTTCAGCAAAATACAACGCTTCATCCTGATCTTTGCCAGCTTCTTCATACAAGTCAACCATTTTTTCAACGATGACTTCTGAAACCTCAGCCTTACTCTTCGCGTTTTGGAACTTAACTTCATCCCGCAATTCATCACTGATCTTCATTGCGGCTTCGAAACCAACATCAGATTCGATCAGCATTTCTTCGAGATCTTCAAAGAAATCTTCATCAACGTGACGGAAGTTAGCTAACAATGCATTAATGCGCCCCTTGAAGCCTGTCCGGGTCTTCTTCAAACCGTGGGTGTAGCGGCTGGCTTCG
>DWVG01000010.1 GCA_019120355.1 Candidatus Ligilactobacillus faecavium | reverse complement strand
TGATAGCTTTTTGAAAGTCCCGGAACGTACATCGCGTCAAACACAACAATGATCTCCATGTCCATTTGCTTGCGATAATTCGAAAGAACTTTCAATAACTGATCACGCGCATCTTCTAACCGGTCAGCCTTTTTTAATTTATCAAGCTGCGGCCAGTTGCCGATCATATTATAGGCATCCACAATTAAAATCCGCTTTTTCATCGGTTATTCTCCCCGTGATGAAAATGCTTGATACATTAATAAACTGGCAGCTACACTGGCATTTAAACTTTGAACGTGCCCAACCATCGGAATTGTCAGCATTTCATCACATTCTTTTTTCAAAAGCGGTGAAATTCCTTTTCCTTCATTTCCAATGACCATCGCTGTCGGCCCCTTGGCACTCCACTTCCGGAAATCTTGGCCTTTCATATCCGTTCCAAAGACCCAGACCCCCCGTTCCTTTAACTGCTTTACGGTCTGAACTAAATTTGTGACCCGGGCAACCGGAACGTATTCAATGGCACCAGTTGATGTCTTCGCAACCGTTGACGTCAATTGAACTGCTCGCCGTTTTGGAATAATAATGCCATGAATGCCGGCTGCATCTGCTGTCCGTAAAATCGATCCTAGATTATGCGGGTCTTCGATTCCATCAAGAATCAAGAAAATCGGATCCTCATTGCGTTTTGCAGCCCGTGCAAATAAATCATCAACCGTTACATACTCAAACGGCGAAACCGTCAACACAACCCCCTGGTGATTTTGATTATTACTCAGTTGATCCAGTTTAGTTTTGGGAACTTGCGAAACAATGATTCCCTTTTGTTTCGCCCGGGTCACAATTTCAGCAATGGCATTCGAGTTTGAGCCTGCTTGAACAAACACCTTATTGATCGTTTGGCCCGACTTGAGCGCTGCCATGGCTGGATGCCGCCCAATCACCATATCATTTGTATTACTTTGAGCCACTTAAATTCTCCTCCTCAACCGTTTTAATACACCATGCCGCAATTTCATCCAACCGTTCCTTTTGTTCACTTAAATATAAGTAGCCAAAAAGAGCTTCGAATCCTGTTGAAATCCGATAAGTCATTACTGACGTATTCTTGGCCGATGTATGACTTTTCGCATTCCGACCACGTTTAAAATATTCTTGTTCCTCTTCTGTCAAAAGATGTTGATCTTCCATTCGTCCGACCAAAAATGCCTGGGCTTTTGCCGAAACATACCGGGTTGCAATATGATGCAACTTGGTTGGTTTAGTAAGTCCTTTTTGAAGCAAATGTTGCCGAACGTACACTTCATAAATCGCATCCCCAATATATGCAAGTGCGATTCCGTTCATTTGATTATAATCTGCAATTGCCATTATTCTCTTCTCCATCGTGTTCCTTGAGCAGTATCTTCAAGAATGATTCCTTGACACTTCAATTCATCCCGAATTTCATCGCTGCGAGCATAGTCCTTATTTGCGCGGGCCTCGGTCCGTTCTTGAATCAGCTTTTCAATTTCTTCGTCCAATAACTCCTGCTTCGGCATCTTGATTCCGATAATTTGCGTTAATGCTTCAAACTTCGTCAACATTGCCTTGGCAAGCTCTTTTGAAACCTGTTCCTTTTCGGCATAAACATTCATCAATTTAGCAAATTCATAAAGCGAAGTCATTGCATTTTGAACGTTAAAGTCATCATCCATTGCTTTTTCGTAATCGCTGACCAATTGTTCAAATTGACGTTGAACCGTTTCATCAGCTGAAACTTCACCGGCATCCTTCATCCGGTAATCAAGATTCCGGTAAGCCGTTGTCAGCTTTTCAAGGTTTGTCTTCGCTTCGGCAAGATTTTCTTCCGTATATTGAACTGGCCGCCGGTAATGCGTTGTTGCCATAAAGAAACGAATGACTTGCGGATCGACTTTCTTTACCAAATCATGTACCGTGACAAAATTTCCAAGCGACTTGCTCATCTTTTCGTTTTCCTTGCCAATCGTTACAAATCCGTTATGCATCCAATAATTAACAAATTTGTGACCTGTTTTGGATTCACTTTGGGCAATTTCGTTTTCATGGTGTGGAAATTCAAGGTCAACTCCGCCAGCGTGAATATCGATCGTCTTTTCTAGATACTTAGTTGCCATTACCGAGCATTCAATGTGCCATCCGGGACGGCCCTTTCCCCACGGTGAATCCCAGGCAATCTCTCCCGGCTTGGCCTTTTTCCAAAGGGCAAAATCAAGCGGGTCACGTTTTTTGGCTTGTTCTTCATCCGTTACGCGTTCGCTCGCCCCTTGTTCAAGGTCATCGATCGATTGGCCTGAAAGTTTCCCGTATGACTTAAATTCACGAGTTTTAAAGTATACGTCACCGTCAATCGCGTAAGCTGCACCCTTTTGAACCAATTCATTAATAAACGTAATGATATCATCCATATTTTCCATTACACGTGGATTTAACGTTGCCCGTTCAACGTTTAACGCATCAATATCTTCATAGAATGCCTTGATATATTTATCCGCTAATTCAGGAACCGCTATCCCGGTTTCTTGACTCGCTTTGATCAACTTATCATCAACGTCCGTGAAGTTTGAAACGTACTGAACATCAAAGCCCTTATATTCCAAATACCGGCGAACGGTATCAAACGCAACCACACTCCGAGCATTGCCGATATGAATGTAATTGTAAACGGTCGGCCCGCAAACATACATCATGACTTTCCCCGGGTGGATTGGCTTAAATTCTTCTTTTTGATTAGTTAATGTATTGTAAATCTGCATTTTGCTCTCCTGTATACAAAAGAGGGTGACCAACGTCCGCCCTCTTTAATCAAATATTTGCCTTCACTAAGCACCAATTTCCTTTAATGTTTGTTCAAGGTGCTTCAATGCCTTTTCACGTCCAAGCAATTCAATTGATGGTGCGAGGTCCGGACCGTGCATTGCACGCGTTGTGGCAATTCGAATCGGCATGTATAATTGCCGTCCGCGAATCTTGGTTTCCTTTTGAATTGCTTTAATTGTGTTTTGAATTTCAGTTGCATCAAAAATCGGCAGCTTCTTTACGCGCTTTGCAAATTCTTTTAATACAACCGGTGCTGTTTCAACTGCAAGTTCTTCCTTGGCAGCATCGTCCAGCTTATCTGGTTCACTGAAGAAAACATCAGCCATTTCAACGATTTGACCTGTGTATGACATTTGTTGCTTGTATAAGCTTGTCAATTGACGTGCCCATTCGATCTTCATTGTGTCTGGATTTTCTTCGATCTTGCCCGCCTTGATCAATTGCTTCAATGCTGAATCAGCAATCACGTCTGAGTTTGCGGCCTTAACATATTGGTTGTTGATCCATTCAAGCTTCTTAATATCAAAGGCTGCAGGTGACTTGCTTAACCGGTTCGGATCAAACATCTTGATGAATTCCCGTTGGTTAAAAATTTCTGATTCGCCGACTGGTGACCAGCCTAACAATGTAATGAAGTTAAACATTGCATCTGGTAAGTAACCAAGTGAACGGTACTGTTCGATAAATTGAAGGACCGTTTCATCCCGCTTACTTAACTTCTTTCCGGTTTCTGAATTAATAATCAGTGACATGTGACCAAATTGCGGAGCTTCCCAGCCAAAAGCTTCATAAACAACCAATTGCTTCGGTGTATTAGCAACGTGGTCGTCACCCCGCAAAACATGCGTGATTTCCATCATGTGATCGTCAACAACGACCGCAAAGTTGTAAGTTGGCATTCCGTCACGCTTTTGAATGACGAAATCGCCCCCGATCGTGTCTGATTGGAAACTGATGTGGCCCTTTACAATATCATCCCATTCATATGTCTTATTGTGCGGAACGTGAATCCGAATAACCGGCTTGATGCCTTTTGCCCGTGCAGCTTCTTGGCTTGCCTTGATTTCATCGTCTGACATTCCTTCATATTCATAAACATACCGAGGAGCTTCGCCGCGCGCTTTTTGTTCTTCACGTTGCTTTTCAAGTTCTTCTTCGGTCATGTATGATTCATATGCTAAGCCCTTATCAAGCAATTCTTGAATTAATGGCTGATAAATGTCTTTCCGTTCTGATTGACGGTATGGGCCATACTTTCCTGGCTTATCTGGGCCTTCATCCCAATCGATCCCAAGCCACTTTAAGTTTTCCATCTGGCTCTTCTCACCATCAGCAACGTTCCGTTTCGTATCAGTGTCTTCGATCCGTAAGACGAAAGTTCCTTTGTTATGCCGAGCAAAAAGATAGTTAAACAATGCTGTTCGAGCATTTCCAATGTGTAAGTGTCCTGTTGGACTTGGTGCGTAACGCACCCTGACTTTATTCTTAGACATTAATAGCGCCTCTTCCTTGTTATTTTTATCTAAAGCTGCAACAAACCGCGATCACGCTTTGCCGTTCTTATTTATAAATATTTACCGTTTAATTTTACAATGAAATCTTAAAAAAATAAATGCTTCATCATTAATTATCACTTTTTTCATTCAATTCACGTTTCGAATGAGCCAATTTAGCAAAAATCATTCGACCGGCATCCGTTTGAATTGCACTTGTAACTTCAACTTCGACCATTTTATTCATGAAGAATTTACCGTCTTCAACCACGATCATTGTTCCGTCATCAAGGTATGCGACTCCTTGTTGCCGTTCAGTTCCGTTTTTAATGATCGTTACCTGCAATTTTTCGCCCGGAATGACCCGTGGTTTTAATGATTTTGCTAACTGATTGATATTTAAGACCCGCACGTTTTGAAATTCACTGACCTTGTTCAAATTGTAATCATTTGTAATAATTTCAGCATCCATTAATTTTGCCAGCTTGATCAGTTTGCTATCAACTTCCTGAATATCATCGAAATCTCCGTCGTACATTTCAATTGGGACAATTTTTTCAGCTCGCAACTTATTCAAAATGTCCAAGCCGCGCCGGCCACGAACCCGCTTAATGCTGTCACCGGAATCAGCGATATATTGAAGTTCATATAACACAAAGTTTGGAACGACTAAAGTTCCTTCGAGAAAACCGGTCTTTGCAAGGTCGTAAATTCGCCCATCGATCAAAATATTAGTATCTAATAACTTATAGTGGTAAAAATTCTGCCCAGCTTTCCGTTCCAAAACTGTTCCATCAGCCTGGTTCTTTTCTTTCTTTTTACGGTTAAAAAGATTGCGGAACTCAAGTGTTCGCGAACGCCCGACCACAAAACCGAGATAACCGAATAAAATCAAAATTGCAATCGGCAAAAAAGCACTCACGAAAAGCGAATGCGACCGTGTCAAGGGCGTCGTGATCAAAAAGCCCAAAATCAATGCCAAAATAATTGCAATTACTTCTGAAAGCAGACTATCCGTTTGCTGATGCAGTAAATTCTTTTCAATTCGATCGATTATCCGGTCAAATGGATCAACAAGCAAAAATGAAAGTAATGTAAAGACGATTAATCCAATTACCATATCCATCGGTGCATTTGCTAACCACGGATTATGAACATGAAATGTTGCCCAAACTGCCGGTAAGAATGAATACCCGGCACCAATTCCTAAAATCATCAATGCAATGCGAATCAATTTTTTCCGCATAATCTCACCTTCTTCCTATCTGAAAACCATCTTCAATGTTTCCGCAAGGGTTTGAACCCCGATAACTTGAATATTAGCTGGAATCTGCCAGCCATCAAGATTATTTTTCGGAATAAAAACGCGTTTAAATCCTAACTTAGCAGCCTCGGCGACCCGTTGTTCGATCCGGTTGACCCGCCGAACTTCTCCTGTTAATCCCAGTTCACCAATAAAACAATCGGTTGGTGAAGTTTCCGCATCACGGTAACTTGAAACAATGCTGATTGCAATCGAAAGGTCGATTGCCGGTTCATCAAGTTTTACTCCGCCGGCCGCTTTTAAATATGCATCCTGATTTTGTAACAGCAGTCCGGCTCGTTTTTCAAGAACTGCCATGATCAAGGCCACCCGGTTATGGTCAAGGCCCGTTGTCGTCCGTTTGGCATTACCAAACGCCGTTGGAGTTACCAATGCTTGAATTTCAACCAAGATCGGCCGCGTTCCTTCAAGCGAAACCACTACTGAGGAACCGGTTGCACCGCGTAACCGCTCTTCAAGAAAGACTTCAGATGGGTTGGCAACTTCAACCAATCCGCCCTGTTTCATTTCAAAAATTCCAATTTCATTTGTTGAACCAAACCGGTTTTTGACTGCTCTTAAAATTCGGTAAGCCCGATGCTGGTCGCCTTCAAAGTAAAGCACCGTGTCCACCATGTGTTCTAAAATTTTCGGTCCAGCAATTGCGCCGCCTTTGGTAACATGCCCAACGACGAAGACCGTTACGCCGTTCGTTTTCGCAATCTTCATCAAATCGGATGTCACTTCGCGAATCTGAGCAACGCTCCCGACCGCCGAAGTCATTTCCGGTTCCTGCATGGTTTGAACCGAATCAATAATGACGTAATCCGGTTTTAATTCTTCGATATTTTGACGAATGCGGTCCATATTGGTTTCTGGATACAGGTAAAAGTTGCTGCCACCAACGCCCAACCGGTTAGCCCGTAATTTGATTTGAACTGCACTTTCTTCGCCTGAAACATATAGGACTTTTTGCGTTTGGGCCAGTTGACCGGAAACCTGCAAAAGCAACGTTGACTTTCCAATTCCGGGATCCCCGCCGATCAGCACAAGCGATCCAGGAACCACGCCTCCGCCAAGAACCCGGTTGAATTCTTCATATTGGGTTTTGACCCGCGGAGTTTCCGATGTTGAAACTTCATCGATCAGCTGCGGTTTAACTTCATTGCCTGCAAACGTCATGTGCGGTTTTTGCTTAATTGCTGACGACTGCTCTTTGACCTCTTCAATCAAGGAATTCCATGCCCCGCAATTCGGACACCGTCCAAGATAACGGGGAGAAACATATCCGCATTCCTGACATACATACTGTGTTTTTGTTTTTGCCATTTTCAATCATCCTAATTATTTTCCTGATGAACCAAAGCCCCCGGTCCGTTTCATTTGCGGAGCCTGTTCATTATCACTTGTTAAATATGGGATAAAGATTCCTTGACCAAGCCGTTCACCTTTTTTGATCACTTGATCCCGCACACCGAAATTCACTAATTGGAAGAAAATTTCGCCTTCATTATTTGCATTGCCGTAATAATCGGCATCAACGATTCCAACTCCGTTAGGAAGAACGATGCCGCGTTTTAATGGGGAACTTGAACGGTTCGCTAACATCAAAAATTCATCGTCGCCCATATAAGCCTTAATTCCCGTTGGAACAAGGTACGGTTTCAAAACATGATTTGCATCTTCATAATCTTGGTCAGTAAGGGGCTTTTGCTCCCGTAATGCTTTAAAAATTTTAACAAAGTTCAATTTCCAAATGCTTGGAAGAACAAAATCTTCAGCTGCACAAAAATCATAACCGGCAGCATGCTGAGTTGCTCTTTGAGGCAACGTCAGCCCTGCATTTTGATAACGTGAAACAACTTCAAAGCCACGATTCATAGTAATTCTCCTCTGCTCATTCTTATTTATTAATCATACCATTAAAAACTTGAATATGGATAACTTTATTGGCGCGAATATGCTAAACTTTATGGTAAGTGGAGGTTAAATTATGAAAACGATTTGGAACGATAATGAACTAATCTACCAGGATAACGATGAAATGATCGCTAACCTTGGATTCCGTCATTTTTCACCTTCATCCCTCTATGTTATTGAACGGGTGTGGGTCAAAGATGACCAAAGTTTGAAAATTAAATTAATTCAAGATTTTATTCAGCATTTCAAATCCGCTGATCTTCAGATTATCCCGCTTTGGCCTGAAGCCCTTGAATTTTTTAATCATCATCCTGAATTTAATTCATATTTAACCAAGCCACTTCATTCAATTTAAAAGGAGGATTACTGATGGATCAAAATCAACTTAAAAAACTCGTTGGAGAAAAATCAGTCGAATTTGTCAAAGATAATATGATTCTTGGTCTTGGAACCGGGACAACCGTTAAATACATGGTTGATGCCCTTGGCAAACGGGTTCAAGAAGAAGGTCTTCACGTTACTGGGGTAACCACTTCCGAACGGACGGCCCAACAAGCTAAAAGTCTTGGAATCCCGTTAAAATCAGTTGATGAAGTTGACCACATCGACTTAACGATCGACGGCTCAGATGAAATCAGTTCAGATTTTCAAGGAATCAAAGGTGGCGGCGCTGCGTTACTTTTTGAAAAGATCGTTGCGATCAATTCCGATAAAGTAATGTGGATCGTTGATGAAAGCAAACTTTCACCCAAATTGGGTTCGTTCCCCCTTCCAGTTGAAGTCATTCCATATGGCAGTCAAAAAGTATTTGAACGTTTTGAAAAGAAAGGCCTTAACCCGAAATTCAGAATCGACCCGCAAACAAATGAACGCGTTCGGACCGATTCAAATAACTATGTAATCGACCTTTACTTGCACGAAATCGATCACCCGCACACATTGGCAAAATATTTGATCAACCAAGTCGGAGTCGTTGAACAAGGTTTATTCCTTGATATGGTCAACACGGTGATTGTTGGCCGGCAAGATGGTCCAGAAGTAATTCAGGTTAAACGTTAATTTTGAGGTGAATATTTATGAGTAAAGCAATTAGTCAAGAACAATTACAAAATTTCCAAGCTGACCTTGACAAACGTGAAGGCCACGAAGTTAATGAACGCGCCGTTACCAAAAACGGCATTTTAAGTGTCAGTGCTGATTATCGTTCAGAAGTCGCCATGGACCGGGTATTTTCAATCGACATTGACACCGGAAAAGTTGCTGATCAGAAACGGTCAGGCCGGTGCTGGATGTTTGCCGCTTTAAATACAATGCGGCACTCAATGCGCGAAAAGTTACACATGAAAGACGACTTCGAACTTTCGCAAAACTACACCTTCTTCTGGGATAAACTTGAAAAATCAAACTATTTCCTTGAAAACGTGTTACAAACCGCTGAATTGCCAACTTCTGACCGCAAAGTTGCATGGTTGATGCAAACTCCGCAACAAGATGGCGGTCAATGGGACATGCTAGTCGCATTGATTCAAAAATACGGGGTTGTTCCGCAAACTGTCATGCCAGAAACATTTAACTCATCAAACTCAACAGAAATCAATAAACAACTCAACCTTAAGCTTCGCAAAGACGCCGTTGAATTGCGCGAATTGGTTGCTGCTAACAAGAGTGATGCTGATATTCAAAAAACAAAAGAAAAAATGCTGACCGAAATTTACCGGATGTTAGCTTTCACATTTGGTGAACCACCGGCAAACTTTGATTTTGAATACCGCGATACTGATAACAACTATCACCGGATCGAAAACATTACACCTCAAGAATTCTTCAATAAGTATGTTGGCTGGAACTTAGATGATTACGTTTCAATTATCAACGCCCCAACCGCTGACAAACCATTCAATCACATGTACACGGTTGAAATGCTTGGAAATGTTTTAGGCGGCCGGCAAGTACGGCACTTAAACCTTGACATGCAAACCTTCCGCAAAGTTGCCATCGAACAACTTAAACATGGCGAAAGTGTTTGGTTCGGTTCAGATGTTGGCCAAGAATCAGACCGAAAGAAAGGAATCATGGACACGAACCTTTACCACCAAGACGAACTTTTTGACGTTGACTTTTCAATGTCAAAGGCTGAACGGCTTGACTATGGCGAAAGCATGATGACTCACGCCATGGTATTGACCGGCGTTGACTTGGTTGACGGTCAACCAACAAAATGGAAAGTTGAAAATTCATGGGGTGATAAGGTCGGTGAAAAAGGTTTCTTTGTAATGAGCGATGACTGGATGGAAGAATTCTGCTATCAAATCGTTGTTAATAAGAAATACTTGCCGAAAGACCTTCAAGAAATTTTGAAGGAAGAACCAACTGTGCTTGCTCCATGGGATCCTATGGGTGCATTGGCTTAATAATTAATTTCTTTTCATATTGTTTAATAAACTGCGTAACATCAACGTTTATTAAGAATTTAGTTTTTAATTACGTTTTATGCTACTTCATTAAATTTAATATAAAACCTAGCCAAAACTTAGCCAAAAAATCTTGGTCAAGGGCGTAACTGTTAGCTTAACCGCTAGCAGTTTTTTATTCAATATTATTAAGTTATAAAATTTAACAAAAAATATCTCAGCAGACATTACTGAGATATTTTTATTTTATATTATATAACATTTTATATGTGAATAATTTAATATAATCAGTTAACAAGTTATAAATATTCTTTTATATCATTGTTCTAATTCAATTTGCGTATCTAAAATTTTTTTCATTAAAATCATACAAAATTTCATTCCGGTTTCTTCAGAAACAATATCTTTTAAATAAATATTTTGGCTATCATATTTATCCGGGAACTTTATAGTAAAATAACTCATTTTCTTTTTCTTATTATCAAATATCCTATACTTAACTTCCCCTTTACCCTCTTCATTAAACTGAATGCTTTTATTTAAAAATCGATCAATCTGACCTGTTTTACTCCATGTAGCTAGATCCTTATTTATAAATACCTCATCCCATGTTTTAAAAACTGGAAAATGTGAAAGAAGATTTCTTATAAAACTAAATAAATCATCTGCTATAACTCCTTCTAATGGTGGTCGTCCTCCATTTTTCATTCCTTCAATAACCCACTTTATGGGATCATAACTTAATAATTCTTTATAGATAGAAAAAGCTTCTTTTAATTTAAAAAGACGTAATTGAGCATCCTCTTTTTTAAAATTATCATTGATAATTTCATCAAATAAATCATAAAACCTATTATAAAATAGGTCTAAAACTTCTAATTCTTTTTCATTTGGATATTTTTCTCTCATATTTTTCTCCATATATTTTTAATGTTTAATAATTTCATTGTACCATTTCTCAGAATTTATGTCTGTTTTTAATTTGCTTAATATTATTCGTTTATTTAAAATAATTCCGCAAACAATAGCAATGCCTCATTTTGCAATTTATAAAATGTAGCATGACTGTACATCAATTCATTTTCAACTTGCCATTTAGGTACATTCTGTAAATAACATTTCTTTAAAATCGTTTTATACCGACTATCGCAGATATTATCAATAATTGTATTAACCATTTCTACAATATTTTTAGCTTCAGTCGCTTTTATCATTCTTTGCTCTTGGTGATTAATATTGCTAGAGCTCTTTACACCATCAAAATTTACTGAACTTATATCCGTAAAAACTGATAACTGTTTATATCTTGGATAATCTTTCTTGAAGAACTGCTTAACCTGTTTTATAGTCTTTTTTCTTCATCATTCATAGCGATCACCCAGCATATAACGTGTAAAACTCTTTCAGCGCTTTATTCTTTAAATAATTAAAATTGCTCTTTGAGGTTGATAATTTCTCACACATTTCTGAAACACTATACTGTTTATTAATTATGTAGTTATTCAAAATGAATTTTAAACGATC
>DWVG01000009.1 GCA_019120355.1 Candidatus Ligilactobacillus faecavium | reverse complement strand
TTATACTACTTCTTTTAAATAAAACCAAGTAATAAAATGATTTTGTTCTAAAAGAAGAATCCTTGATTCATTATATAAGTGTCCTTGAAGTTTGTAAATAAAAAAACAATTAAATTTTAAAATCGTTAATTCGATCGATTTCCGCATCAATTTTAGAACGTAAAATTTTGCCCTTGGCAGAAAGATTTTCTCCCCGCATTAAGGCGATCTCCAACAACTCATTTTGATCCATTTGCGGAATTTCCGGATAAACTGTAAAAAGCTTCATCTTCGCTTCGCTAAACATTCTTAATTTTAATGGCTCAGCAATTTCTTTCGAATCCAAAATCTGCTGCCTGATTTTAGCATATATCGGAAATTTTTCGATTGGTGCAAGCGTTGATAGATCAACTTGAATTCCTTCATTGAATAAATTCAGAACTTTAATTTGATTATTAGAAACTTTTCGTAATGTATCCAATAACGACATTCGAACAACACACGGAACATCCTTATCAAGAAATACAGTTTTACAATTTAAAAACAATTCTTGCGGATTTAAAAGCTTAATGTTATTTAAAATTTCGTGTTGCTCGCGAACTGAAAAGCCACCTAAATACTTTAATTTTCTCAGTGTTTCCTGTTTTAATTCTTGGTGCTTTTTACTTAAATAGCTTGGATATGATTTAATTTTTTTCGCTAAAATCTGATGTTCAATTGAATTTAAATATGGATCCAATCGATTTAAAAGTTCAAAACATCCTAAAATATCACCGGCATGAAGGCGACAATCAAAATATTGGAAAAAATAATCATCATTTTGAATATATTCATTGAGATACTCATTGGCAACGGTAACTGCCTCAATCCATTTTTGATCTTTTTTTAAAAATTTAAATAAATAATAATTATTATGGAAGTTTTTATTTTTTAAATAAGCTTCCTCCATCAACGTCGCCGCTTGATCATAATGTCCGCTATCATAAGCTTGTTGAGCTTTTTCAATTAATTCTTCGTTCATTGACTCCTCCTCTACAAATAAAAGGCCGCAACGCGACCTTTTATTTTACCCCTTATGAGATTTTGATTTCTTATAATTTTTCTTTGGGAATGTTTGGTTAATTTCCATTATTACCGGCATAATCACCGGATGGCGTTTCGTTTGTTCATACAAGAAGTGATTCAGTTGATCACGGATATCTTGTTTAAGATGAGTCCAATCAAACTCCTTATTATCAAGATTGTTTTGAACAACTTTGGTGACAATTTTCCGTGCTTCGGTCATTAAATCGCGACTCGTCTTTACGTATACAAAGCCACGTGAAGTTAACTTCGGCGTATCAACAATTTTCCGCTTTTTCCGATCAATCGTTACAACCGCAATAAAGATTCCATCTTCAGCAAGCAGCTTCCGATCCCGAAGAACGATATTTCCGATATCGCCGACTCCAATTCCGTCAATTAATGTATTACTTGCATCGATTGCCGGCGCTGGTTGGAACTTTCCGTGAGCATATTGGAGAACATCACCCTTATTGACCATTAAAATGTGGTCACTTTCAATTCCGGTTTCCAAAGCACATTCCTTTGTAGCATCTAACTGACGGTATTCCCCTTGAACTGGAATAACATACTTCGGCTTCAAAAGGTTAAACATCAACTGAAGATCATTCCGACTCGCATGCCCTGAAAGATTAAGATCATCTGCAACTGTCTTGACCGTTGCTCCTGAACGGAAAATCATATCACGTGTCCGGGCAACATTGGTTTCACGTGCTGGTGACGGAGTTGAAGTAATTAATACCAAGTCGCCTTGGTGCAATTTGACTGACCGGTGACGGCCAAGCGCCATTTTTTGTAATGACTTCAACGGTTCACCTGAACGCCCGGTTTGCAAAATAACGATTTGATCATCCTTCAAATCATTGATTTCCTTCACATCAACAAAAATATCATCGGCTGGCAAATGAAGCTTATCAAGCTTAATTGCAGTCCGGACAATTTTTTCAACATCATGTCCAATCATTGCCACTTTACGATCATTTTGATATGCCGCATTCAATACCTGCTGAATCCGAGCTAAATTAGATGAATGGGCTGAAACAACGATCCGCCCATTATGGTACTCAAACGTGTCCATGATGTAATCCATTACGTCTTTTTCATTTTCAATTTCGATTGGATTTTCAGCATTCGTCGAATCGCTTAAAACTGCAAGCACCCCTTGACGCCCAATTTCAGCAATGCGGCCAAAATCAGTTTGATAACCGTCAGTCGCCGTTTGGTCAAACTTAAAATCTCCGGTGTAAACAATATTTCCTTGGTCGGTTTCAATTACAATTCCGAGAGATTCTGGAACCGAGTGCGTCGTCTTAAAGAATGAAACCGTTACGTTATCAAAATCAATTTCCGTTTGGTCATCAACAATGTGAAAATCATTAAACTTCTTTGCTTGCGGAACATTTTCACATGCAATTCTAGCTAATGCCACCGTTAACTCTGAACCAAAAACTGGAACTGGATAATTTTCAACAAAATAAGGAAGCGCTCCAATTGCATCCGCATGACCGTGAGTCAGAAAAATACCGGCAATCCGATTAGCATTTTCTTCCAAATATTCTAAATTAGGAATTACAATATCGATCCCCAAAAGTTCATTTTCCGGGTACATTAACCCGCAATCCAAAATAAAAATCTGATCATCAACCTCAACGGCATACATGTTTTTTCCGTTTTCGCGGACACCGCTGAGAATATCTAATTTAATATCGCTCATATTTTCACTCCTAAAAATTCTTAAATTCTAACCGTTCAAATCAATTAATATTAAGTATACCACAGTTTAATCATTTGATTTAATTCAAGAAATTTTAGCTAGAAAAAAAGCGCTTGGAAAACCCAAGCACTTTATTAATTAGGATTAACGACGTAAACCTAAGCTCTTGATTAATTCACGGTAACGTTGAATATCTGTGTTCCGTAAGTATGCAAGCAAGTTACGACGGTGACCGATCTTCTTCATCAAGCCACGTTGAGCAGCAAAGTCTTTCTTGTGTTCCTTAACGTGATCATTTAATTCATTGATGTCAGCAGTTAAAACAGCAATTTGAACTTCTGCTGAACCTGTGTCGCCTTCGTGACGAGCATACTTCTTCATGATTTCGTTTTTCTTTTCTTGTGTAATAGCCATAGTGACTTCCACCCTTTCATTTAATAGTCGCCTTATACCGAGTAAAACGTCGGTGAATCGAAATTCACTCAGTAAGAGGTCTGTGTTAAACACGGATAGTATTTTATATGAATTACCAGATAAAATCAAGTCAGTTTTAGTGTCAAGCGAAACTCCTTGACAAACTTTGATTTTTTTATTGCATTGTCGGAATTGCTCTTGTATAATTGTCTATGTTAAAGTTTAGTGATGACCGGTAACGGAATTCATAATTTTGGAGGTGAAATCATGCCAATCATCAAATCA
>DWVG01000008.1 GCA_019120355.1 Candidatus Ligilactobacillus faecavium | reverse complement strand
TCCTTATATACTTGATGAAGAAGTTACGTGTGAGGTAACTTCTTTTTTATTATAAATGAAAGGAGGCATTTCAGCGAATTCTCGCTGAAGTGCCTCCTGTAATTTAGTGACTTATGTCACAACCTCTTTTTATTACTTTCCTTTTTGCAACTTCATTGCCTTTTCAAGCGTCCGTTCAACCAAAACGATTTGACCATCAACGATCGGCATTCCATCAACCGGTTCCCGTTCCTGCGCAAGCGACAATTCAGTACATCCTAAAATTACTACGTCACACTTCCGCTCATTGATCATTGTTTTAACCAATCCGTGGAATAACTGCCGATCAACAAAATCATGTTCCTTAATATCCGTATAAATCAATTCATCGGTTTTGGCCTGGATTGCATCCGTTGGACCAACAAATTCATACCCAGCTTTTTTAATTTCATTCTCATAAACATGATCTGCAATCGTTCCATGAGTTGCTAACAATCCAACCCGTTTGGCTTTCGGATACCTATTTCCAATTTCCTTAACTGCTTCTCGCGGCATATGAAGGATCGGAATTTTCGTTAACTTTTGCAAGTCATCATAGAAATAGTGAGCCGTATTACATGGGATTGCAAAAAATTCTGGATTCAATTTTGCCTGTTGCCGAATGTCTTCAGCTAAATCAGGGTATGGACTTGGTTTCGAATTATCCAAAAGATAAGCTGTCCGATCCGGAATCGTTGCGTGATTCAGTAAAATATAATTGAGATAATCTTGATCGCAACTTGCCGGGATTCGCTTATTTAACTGATGAATAAAGCTTTCCGTTGCCATCGTGCCCATTCCACCAATAATCGTAAAGAACTTCTTCATTCTAATCATCCTTTGTTTTCTTTGAAGTAACGGTTGAAATTCTTAGTGTAAATGTGTTCCATCCACTTTAAGAGTGCCCATCGTTTAATATTCATGTCCTTATCATAACGGTATGTCATGCCATAACGTTTATGGTCGATCAAATCAAGCGCCCGTTCCTTATCGCCGTTTTGACGCGCATATTTTTTAAAGACCTTAACGGGAACCCCAAGCCAAAGTTGATGTTTATTAGCATCCTTGTTCCCATATACTGTTTCAGCGTCTGCGAGATCCTTGGTTACGTAATCGCGAACAACCCATTGAGCAAGATTATAACCATTAAGCGTAACAAAGAAACTGCTCCGTCCCTGACGCAAATTGATTTCAAACAATTTATACGTGTTGTCGCGTGAGTCATACTTCATATCAAAGTTTGCGTAGCCGGTAAACTTGATATCTTCCAAGAACTTTTGGAAACGTTGATAAATGTCTTTATTATATTCAGGCAAAATTGCAACGTAATTTCCAATTGCAGATGGTGACGGATCTTCCAATAGTGGGTGGCCTAAACACATCATTTTAACATGGTGATTTTGATCAACATAGGCGTTCAATACCCGCATATTACTATCGTCACCTGGGATAAAGTCTTGTAAAATGAAATCTGATTCATATCCATTCGTATAGGCCTTTTGTAAAATTTCATCTAATTCAGGCCGTGATTTTACCCGATAAGCCTTCTTCCGCCCATCAAAATGAATGTCGACCCATTCAACACTGTTTGATGGCTTTAAAGCCACCGGATAATCAAATGGTTGTTCAATTGGTTCATCACTAGCCCACATTTCCTTTGTAATGACTTTGGTCTTCGGATATGGCAAGTTATATTGATCACAGATTTCATAAAATGATTCTTTTTTATTCAACCGTTTCAACAAGTCAAAATCAATGTACGGACACACAAAAACGTCGCTTAATTCGGCTTTATGTTTTGAAATCAATTCGGCATAACCATCCCCGCAGCCAATTAAAATTACTGGTTCTTGGTGGTCACGGTACCGTTCCTTGATTTTAAGCATTGAATTGATCCATTGGGGATCGTCAGCAAAGCCGTCAATTAACTCTAAGTCAACGATCTTGGTAAAACGGGTCGGAGCTAATTGCTGTTCTGCAAATGCCTTGACTGGTTTGCCCGTTAATTCATAAAACGAACGTGCCATTCCATATACATTAAAGTCGCTTCCTAATAAAACTGGTGTAAAATCTGGTAAATTACTGTTCATCTTCTAATCCCTTCACAACATTTTTTGCAACATTTAAATCATTTGGATATGGAGTATCAACTCCATTGATCTTTTGATACTTATCTTCTCCCTTGCCAGCCAGAACAACCACGTCATTCGGTCTTCCCATTTCAATTGCCTTTTTAATTGCCGTTTCCCGATTCATTTCAAAGAAAACTTGAACTCGTTGATGATCAATATAATGATCAATTTCTTGAGCAATCTTCATCGGATCTTCGTATCCCGGGTCATCGCTTGTTAAAATTGCAACGTCTGCCCCTTGACTGATTGCTTTTCCAAAACCTTCGCGGCGTGAAACGCCCTTGTTCCCGGTTGAACCGACAACTACAATTAGACGATCAACCTTCCGCTGAGTTTTCAAGAACTCTAACAATGCATGCAAACTTGCATAGTTATGTGCATAGTCGATATAGATTAATCCATGGTTCTTAGTTTGAACCATTTCCATTCGCCCAGCGACCTTAACATGCTTTAATCCTTGAACTGCATCTTCTTGAGTAGCATTACCAAGAGTCGATGCAATGATTGCTGCGGTTGCGTTGCCCTCATTATAATCTCCTGGAATTGTAATCAAGTATTTCCCTTCAAGTTGAAGATTCTCGGCCTTAGCAGTTAATGCATGCAATTTAAATTGACTATCAAGCAGCGTTTCCTGAAGATTTTCAATTTGAACATCGATTGAATTTCCATCTGGTAAGGTCTGGTTATCAGTATGCGTGAATGTCAATAACCGGTCTGACTCAACATCTGATTTTGCCGCATAGTAAATATCCTTAAAATGCTCTGTATCAACATTTAAAATACAATAGTCGGAATTTGCAAGAATCTGTTCCTTACAAAACAGATAATCGGCAAACGTCGGGTGTTCATTTTCACCAACATGATCCGGCGAAATATTAAGGAAAATTCCAACATTGTAATGAAGACCATAGACCCGATTCTTCTTATACGCCTGCGATGAAACTTCCATTACCAAGTGTGTCATCCCATTATCAACGGCCCTGCGCATATCGTGAAACAAATCAAGCGATTCGGGGGTCGTTAAATTTGATTTGAATGTATCTTCCGGTTGCTGACCCACAACCCGATTTACGGTTGAAAACAAGGCAGTATGCTTGGCAGTCGCTTGATCAAGGATTCCCTTTGCAAAATAAGAACTGGTCGTTTTCCCCTTTGTTCCAGTAATTCCAATTATAAATAAGTCATTTTGTGGGTAATCATAAAATGCAGCTCCTAAAAGCGCCATTGCTTTTTGAACATTCGTCACAATCAAAAATGAAGTTTGGCCGTCATCAACGAACTTTTCTTCTGCAACGTACCCCGTTGCTCCGTGATTAATTGCATCTGTCAGGTATTCTTTTTTAAAATTTCCCTTACAAAAGAACAATGTATCCTGCTCAACTTGCCGCGAATCATACGTGACATGTTCGAAATTATTTTTTTGACCGGTAAATTGTTCTTTCAGCAAATGATGTTCTTTCAATAAAATTTGCGCATCTTCCAAATTAATCGCCATGTTCTCACCTTCACCTAAATCCACTAACTTCTTGACTTTAATTTTGCCATAATTTTAATAAAAAATAAAATGAAGTGGCAATTTAATAGGTCTTATTTTATCACATTCTGCCGATTACCTACTTTAGATATTGCGCAAAAAAAGCTCTCACCTTCGCCTTATATGCTTGGTAATGATTTTTTAATGAATGCGCATGCCCCGTATTTTTGGTGATCCAAATTTCTTTTGGCGCTTTCGTTGCGCGATAGTTTTGATAAACCATGTAAGTTCGGACAAAATCATCCTTATCACCATGAATAAATAAAATCGGGAGCTTATCCTTTGCCAATTGCTTTAGGGTATCAGCGTTATTAAAGTTAAACCCAATTATCGGTTGCGCTAAATAGGCCCCACCGGCTAAAATCGGACCTGCTGGAATATGAAAATCATGCGTGATCACATCATAAAATTCTTGATGAATACTGCTGAAACCGCAGTCTTCTACCACACATTTGACTTGCGGCGGAAGCTTTTGACCACTGACATTCATAACCGTCGCTCCGCCCATACTGACACCAAAAAGACCAATTTCAACATTTGAACCTTCACGATCAATAATTTGATGAATCCATTTGACATAATCTAATCGATCAAGCCAACCAAATGAAAGATACTTGCCGCCACTGCGACCACTTCCGCGATCATCAGGAGCTAAAACATTATATCCTAATTGATGGAACATTTTAATATACCGGGCCATCAATTGTGAATTTTCATGCCAACCATGGGCAACCACAATTGTTTTGTTTGTTTTTTCAGCTGCCGGAACATACCGCGCAACTAACTGAATATCCTTGCTACCGACCGCCTTTTCATGCCAAGTTTGTTGGGGCGTCTTATCAAGCCACTCAATGGCTTCGCGGGTCGGTTGATCCAGTGTTTTGGTCTTTCTTCCAAACCCATAATTAATAAAGTAAAAACAAATTCCAAGGTAAATTATAATTACCGCAATTAAAATTCCAATCAAAATCTTCAGCCATCGACGGCTTTGCTTTCTCTTTTCTGCCATTTTCACTTCTCATTCTCTCTTTCTCAAAAATTAAAACGAAAAAGGACATTTAGATTTGATCCACTCCAAATGCCCTTTAAATCAAATTTATTTTCTCTTAAACCATTCTGTAACTTTCTCAAAGAATCCTTTTTTCTTCTGTTCCTTAAGGGACATCAACGGTACCGTTTCACCTTCAAGTCGCCGTGCAATGTTGCGGTATCCCTGTCCTGCAGCACTCTTTTCGTTTAAGACGACTGGTTCGCCTTTATTTGATGAACTAATTACGTCTTCGTCGTCAAAGACAATTCCTAACAACTTAATTGATAAATGGCGGGTGATTTCATCAACATCCATCATATCGCCATCGTTCACCATATGTTTTTTAATCCGGTTAATAATCAACATTGGAGCTTCCTTTAAGTCTTTCTGTTCCAATAAACCGACAACCCGGTCTGCATCGCGAACAGATGAAATTTCCGGAGTTGAAACGACAATTGCTTGATCAGCACCCGCAACGGCATTCATAAATCCTTGTTCAATTCCTGCTGGACAATCAAGCAAAATATAATCAAAGTCTGGGCGTAACTCTTCAACGATTTTCTTCACTTCTTCAGGTTCCAGTGCACTTTTATCCGTATTTTGAGCAGCTGGAAGAAGAAAAAGCTTGTCATCAAACCGTTTATCTTTAATCAACGCTTGATGCAACTTGGCGCGTCCCTGAGCAACATCAACAATGTCATAGATGATCCGGTTGTCGAGTCCCAGAACAACGTCAAGGTTCCGCAATCCAATATCAAGGTCGATCAAACAAACTTTTTTATCCATTAATGCCAAAGCTGTTCCCAGGTTAGCAGAGGTTGTTGTTTTCCCTACTCCGCCTTTTCCTGAAGTAATTACAATTGATTTTCCCATAATTAAAATCCTCCAAACTTGGCATAAATTTTAGGCCTTAATTTCTTCAATTCATCCATTCTCAAATATGCGAGCTTATGTAAATCATTTACAAAAACGACTGGCTTTGATTCATCCGGTTGGACTTCATCGTCAAAAATCGTGACTAAATCAGCAATTCGAACCTGTTGGGCATGGGTAACATCCCCAACAATTACCGCCGAATTATTATCTGGGAAACCAGCTGAAACAATTCCTTCAGTTTTTCCTAAAAGATAAACATTTCCGGTTGCCTGAAGGATTCCCCCTTCATGGATCGTCCCCATAAAAAGGACGTCCCCGTCAATTGTTTTAACCTGCCCATTCCGGATAATATCCGCATTCGCATGGATCATGTTCTTTTCAATAATTGCCGCTGCATCATCTTTCAAGATAACATCAGATTTAATGCGGTGAATTGAAAATAGCGGATAGTTTGCAAAAATATCTTCAATTTTCTTCTTTTCATCCGCTGACAACAACCGGTTACCCGTTTGAATCTTAAAATCAACCTGATCAGCATCAAACTTTGAATTATCCTTATAAAGCTGGTCTAACAATTGTTTGAGTTCGTGTTCAACATCACTGAACTTTGCGGCGCTTCGAAGGACGATTTCATATCCATCTTTATGTCCTTTAAGTGAAATTGCTTCGTTTGCCAAGTCGCTCACCTCTTTTAATTACTATGAATATTTGAGAAAAAGTTTTTTAAGTGGGTAATATAAAACCACGTACAATGCTAAGTTAAAAGCCAAAGTCGGTCCTAAAGTTCTTCCGATAAAATCAACAATCGACACTGACGTCTGCCCAACGATCAAATTCATCCCATATGAAAGGGCCGTTAAAACGGTAATATCAATTAAATAAATTAACAGCAATACAATAAATGAAGGTTCAAAGTATTGCATGATCCACCGTGTAATATAAATCATTAACGGAAAAAGAACTAAGGAAACTCCAATTATGCCGGTATAAAACATGTCATACATCAATCCTGCAAAAATCGCCCACGGAATGATGTGATCCACTTCACCAAAACAAACCGCCATAAAGATCCATAGGAACACCGTCCGGCATTCAACAAACGTCGTTGGGGTGATCATCCACCCTGACCAAACGTGCGTCAACGTTCCATCCAAAAAAATTGCAAGAATCAATCCGAGTGGAAAGATGTATCTCATTTTAGGAATTCGCATAGTGCACCTCTAATCTTGCCGTTTCGCAACCGTTACAACGTTTAAGTTCGTCATGTCAGCTGCCGGCTTAATGTAAATCTTGGTTGGAAGTCCTGCTTGTTGGTTAACGACCTTTTCGACCGTCCCGACAAATAATCCTTTAGGCGTCGTTCCGCCTAAACCAGAGGTAATGACTTGGGTTCCCTTCTTTACATTTTCCTTTGAAGTAATTTGCCCCATGACCAATAAGTTTGTATCCGTATCATAACCCGTGATCAAGCCGTTTACAGTCTGCCCATTATTATCAATCAATTGAACTGCAAATCGGTCAGCTGCATCATCCTGGGTCGTTACCAGTTCAACTTTACTGTTATTCTTATTAACTTCCATAACGCGGCCAATCAATCCTTTATCAGAAACAACGGCTGAGCCCTTGGTAATTCCTGCGTTTGATCCTTTGCTGATCACGATTTGGTTTTGCCAGGTCGAAGGTGAGCGCGAAATAACATAGGCCGAAATATCGGTATATGATGTCAAGCTTTTATTCAATGATAACTGTTGCTTTAATTGCTTATTTTCTTGCTTTAAAGTCTCATTTTCAACTTGAAGGGCATTCATTGAATCCAACTTCTTTTTCAACTGCGCATTTTCTTGGTATGTATCCGTCAAATTTGAAACGGAACCCGTCATCCGTGAAATTCCCTCAACTGGAGCATTTACAACTTTATCAACGACTCCGGCAGCACTATTCCCAATATTTTGAATAAAGGAAGGGGTCGAACGATCATTCCGAACAAAAATTGAAAATGCAATCAATAAGAACGCGATAATTAACGATACCATTGTAATAACAAGTTTCTTATTGAAAAATGGTTTTTGCATTTAAAATCCTCCTCAAAATAAAAACCGTATCATTTTAACCCGCGATGATACGATTTTTAATTGCCATGTTATTTCTTCATTACATCAATATTCTTTAATGATTCACCTGTACCAATGGCAACACAATCGAGTGGTTCTGAGGCAACGAATATTGGAACCTTCGTTGCTTCTGAAATAACTTCTGGTAAATGTCTTAATTGTGCTCCGCCACCAGTTAACACAATTCCGTGATCAATAACATCGGCAGCAATTTCAGGAGAAGTTTCTTCCAATGTTTCTTTGATTGCTGTAATAATTGCTTGAACAACTTCTTGAATCGCCTTTGCAACATCTTCAGGTTTGATTTCGACCGTCTGTGGCAATCCACTGATCAAATCACGCCCCCGAACGCTTTGACTATCTAATTCTTTCGCAGCTTCAACTGAAGCCGAAGCAACGTCGATCTTTAATTGTTCTGCTGTCCGTTCACCAATCAGCAAATTATAATGTTGCCGCACATATGCTGTGATTGCTTCATCGAGTTTGTCACCCGCCATTCGAATTGAACGGCTCGATACGATTCCGCCTAACGAAATCGTCGCAACGTCTGTTGTTCCCCCACCGATATCAACAACCATACTTCCAGTTGGATCCATTACCGGAAGGCCAGCGCCGATCGCAGCTGCAAACGGCTCTTCAATTACATATGCATCCTTTGCTCCTGCGACTTTAGTTGCATCAATCACGGCCCGTTTTTCAACTTCGGTTACTCCACTTGGCACACAAACCATTACGTCTGGCCGCCCTGAATGAGGTTCAAGTGATTTATCAATGTAGTATTTCATCATTGAAACCGTTGTATCATAGTCGGCAATTACCCCATCTTTCATTGGGCGAATCGCAACAATGCTTGCTGGCGTTCTTCCAATCATTGCTCGTGCTTCTGAGCCAACCGAAACGATTTCGTCTGTCTTTGTGTTCTTTGCAACCACTGATGGTTCACGTAATACAATGCCCTTTCCTTCTGAAAAAACAATTGTGTTCGCTGTTCCAAGGTCGATTCCGATATTTTTTGCACCAAATCCGAACACTCTTTCTCATCCCTTCGTCCGCTTAATTTAATATTTAGTAAAATTATACCACAGTTAAAATTAATTAAATAGCACTAAAATCAATCGTTCAGTTCCCTATTCAACGGTTCAACTTCGACAGCTTGCATTCCCCGTTTGCCTTCAATTTCGACAAACTGAACCCTTTGTCCTTCATCAAGCGTCTTAAATCCCGGGGTAGCAATCGCTGAAAAATGAACAAATAAGTCCTTTCCGTGATCATCTGGGGTAATAAAACCGTATCCTTTTTGTTTATTAAACTGATGAACTGTTCCCGTTAACATGATTGACCTTCTTTCTTTACGCAACAAAATTCTATCATATCAAATTTTGATAAACAAGAAATGGTTAATGATATAATGAAAGCATCATCTTTAAGGAGAAAACAAATGACCAGCATTATTTTCATCACGCTTATCGGATTTTGTGCGGCAATTATTCAAACAACTGGTGGTTTTGGATTTGGTTCTCTTTTTGTTCCACTCGTTTCAATGATTGTTGCCTACCGTTATGCAACTTTTATTTCAATTATTACATGTATGTTTTTACAAATTTCGATTATTATTAAATATTTTAAAAAGATCCAATGGCAATTGATCATTGTCCCCGCCATTATTTCATTTTTCACTTCATATCTTGGTATTCATCTGATGGTTGGCTTCTCATCAAAAACAATGGCGGTCCTTCTTGGAATTTTTCTTTGGATCCTCGCAATTTACTTAATTTTAATTGCGCCAAAAGTTCAACTAAAGAAAAATATTTGGGCTGAACTCGGCGTCGGCGCAGTCAGCGGGTTTACCGGCGGAATGTTTGCGGTTGGCGGCCCGCCAATGGTTGCTTACTACGACTCCGTCATTGATGATCCGGTTACATACCAAGCGACGATTCAAACATTTTTCTTTTTAACTTCGATTGCGATGGTAACCGAAGACATTCTTTGCATTCATCTTTCTTCAAGAATCGGCATCCTTGCTCTTTTCGGAATCATCGGTTGCTTGATTGGAACCTTTATTGGAACGAAAATTTTACAACGCATTTCAATGAAAACCGTTCGTAAAATTGCTTACATCGTCATGTTACTTGCAGGAACATACAATCTAGTTAAAGGAATCTTTTAAATTAATTGCGCTTCTCGAAAACTGAAATAATTATTTTTACCAATAATAATGTGGTCGAGCAATTCAATTCCTAAAAGCTCACCACACTTCACCAAACGATCAGTTAGTAACTGGTCGTTTTTTGATGGCTCCGGTTTTCCACTGGGATGGTTATGCGCAATAATGATTCGCGCCGCCGTAAACTGAATTGCTAACTGAAAAATTTCGCGGGGATGAACCGTGGCACTATCAAGCGTTCCTTTAAAAATTTCCTTTTCATGAATAATTTGATTTTTCGTATCCAACAGCACTCCATAAAGAACTTCTTGCCGGTTAAATTTTAATTTTTCAATTAAATAGTTGCCGATCATCTGACTGGAACCGACTTGTCCTAAGACAAGCGGCGGACTTTGGCGGCACCGTTTCACAAATTCGCAGATTACTTGCATCCTTATCGCTTTTGTCTGGTTATTAAAGTATCTTTCCCAATCCATTGCGGTTAAATAACTAACATGCGTTAAATCGAAATTTTCAGTAAAGAATCGGTCTGCTAGTTGTGAAGCCGTCCGTGCAGAACAAAATTGCGAAAGTAAGAGTCCCAATAGCTCCCGGTCACTTAACTGGGCTGTCCCGTAACGTTTGACTTGCTTTTCTAAATAATCAGCTTGAAAATGATTGGTTAACGCCATTCAAAAACACCTCCACTTACAAATTCGCAAATGGAGGTGTTTTTTTAAGCTTTAATAAAGTCGATTACTGCATTTAAGTCTGGTTGAATTGTTAATGTATGTTGACGTTCAAATTCTTCAGGTTGAATATAATCCGGTACCATAATTACTGGAATTTCAGCCCGATTAGCCGCCTTGATTCCGTTGGTTGAATCCTCAATGATAACCGTTTTTTCTTTATCTGGCCGGCCGGCTTTTTCCCACGCTTTTAAGAAAATTGCTGGTGAAGGTTTCGCCTTTTGAACATCGTTAGCTGAAACAATAAAATCAAACCGGTTTTCAAAATTCGTTTCCTTAAGATAAAAATCAATATCTTCCCGATAGTTGCTTGAAGCCAACCCATATGGAATATGATGTTCTTCTAAATAATGGGCTAAATCTAAAAAGCCCGGTTTAAATTTCAACATTCCTTCCTTTACAACTGGAAGAATCTCATCCCGGCTTAACTCCAGAAAACGCTTGATCAATTCCGGATCGCCGTAATCGGCAACCATTTGGTTATACATTAAATCATAACCGCCGCCAATAAACTGCTTGTAATAATCAAATGTAAATTCAAATCCTAATTTTTGAGCTGCTTTTTGATCAGCGGCAAAATACATTTTTTCAGAGTCATATACGACCCCATCCATATCAAAAATCATTGCATCAATCTTCATTTTCATTCTCCTCATCATTTACAAAATAGTGACGCACTTCTGAAATGAAGTAAAGGGATCCCGTAAAGAGTAAAACGTCATCTTCATCCATCGTTTGAACCGTATTAACTAAGGCTTGTTGCCACTGGGCAGCAACATTCACTTCCGGAAATTCTTCCTTGATTTTTTGCGGATCAATTACCGGCCGCGGACTGTTAAACTGCGTTACCGTAACATCAACATTTGAAAGTTTCAACAGTTCCGTCAACATCTCTTTCGGTTGCTTATCAGCCAAAATCGACGTAATGATGTGAATTTGCCGCTCATGGAACCGATCCTTTAATAGTTTTGCAATCTTTTTGACCGCCTGAATGTTATGCGCTCCGTCTAAAACAATCAGCGGTAATTCATTTACGCGTTCAAACCTTCCGGGCCACCTCGTTTGGGCAAGCGCCCGCTTAACATCTGCATCTTGCAAATTCCAATGTTCGCTTTCAGCCAGCAGTTCAACTGCCGTAATTGCCAAAGCCGCGTTCGAAACTTGGTAATCCCCCATCATTTTGAGATGCAGATTTTTAAGATGATTTTCGCCAAAATCATAATTAAAATTTTCACCCCAACCGTTATTGGGTAACAACGTTGTCTTGATTTGGTCATTAACCTTATATACGGGAGCATTTATCCGCTGGGCTTTTTCCGTAATGACTGCCAAAAGGTCATCTGGCAGATCAGCAACCACCACCGGCGTATCCTGTTTAATTATTCCCGCTTTATTTCGGGCAACGTCTTGCAATGTCGGACCAAGATACTTTAAATGGTCCTCCGCTACTCCAGTAATAACCGATACCAATGGCTGGATAACATTTGTTGAATCATATGTTCCACCTAGTCCAACTTCAATTACCGCGTAATCAACTTGTTGTTCTGCAAAATACTTGAACATAATTGCCGTATCGATTTCAAATTCGGTCGGCCCGCCGCCACGGTTTGCCCAATCATTATCCATTTGCGCAACAACTGGCTGAATTTCGCTTACCATTTGAACTAAATCATCATCCGGAATCATTTCACCGTTAATGCAAATGCGGTCATTGAACTTGATAATGAATGGTGAGGTAAACGAACCAACCTTAAATCCGTTTTCAATTAAAAGTTGCCGAATGTAAGCCGTCGTTGACCCCTTTCCATTGGTCCCCGTTACATGAATCATCTTAAGTTTTTGTTGCGGATCACCTAACCGCTTGCAAAAATCGCGCATTCGATCAAGCGTCGGAATCTTTTTGAATTTCGTCCGGCCATGAATAAACGCCAAGGCATCCTGATAAGTTAACTGTTTCACGCTGAATCCCCTTCTTGTATCATTTCCTTCATTATATAAAAAGAGAAGATTGGACTTCAATCTTCTCTTTCAAATTATTTATCCAATTCAGCTTGTAATTGGCTGATCCGATCATTGGTTGATGCCAGTTTTTCCTTATAGTTTGCAAGTTTTTCGCGTTCCTTGCCAACCACTGCTTCTGGTGCATTTGCAACGAACTTTTCAT
This sequence comes from Candidatus Ligilactobacillus faecavium, assembly GCA_019120355.1. Classification (GTDB taxonomy): domain Bacteria; phylum Bacillota; class Bacilli; order Lactobacillales; family Lactobacillaceae; genus Ligilactobacillus; species Ligilactobacillus faecavium. The sequence goes on along the minus strand of DWVG01000008.1, from coordinate 6,249 downwards.
TACCAAGTTTCTTTTCGCCACGAGCAACTTCCTTTTCAAGTTTAGCTGCTTCTCCTTGAAGCCGTTTGATTTCTTCGTTCAAGTCGATCAAATCAGCAAGCGGCAAGTAAACTTCGGCCCCGGTGATCACCGATGTCATTGCTAATGCAGGGGCTTCAACATCCGCATTGATCTCTAAGTGCTTTGGATGACAGAAACGTTGAATGTAATCAACATTGTCTTCAAAGATCTTCTTGGTTTCGTCGTCCTTAGTCTTAATTAAAATATCAATTGCTGATGACATTGGAGCATTTACCTCTGCCCGACTGTTCCGAACAGACTTGATCAATTCGATCAAGTTTTCCATTTGCCGTTCAGCATCTTGATCATCAAATTCAGCGTGAACCTCAGGATACTTTGCAACCACAATTGATTTGCCTTCATGCGGCATCGTTAACCAGATCTTTTCGGTTACAAATGGAATTACTGGGTGAAGAAGCCGTAATGTTTGGTCAAGCACGTAGCAAAGAATTGCTTGGGTGTTCTTCTTTAATTTTTCATCAGAACCATTCAAGTTTTCCTTAGCCATTTCAATGTACCAATCACAGAAATCATTCCAGATAAAGTTGTACATTGCCCGGCCAGCTTCACCAAATTCAAAGGTATCAAAGAAGTGAATAACATCTTTGACTGTGTCGTTCAACCGGCTGATGATCCATTTATCAGCTAATTGCCATTCTTCCTTCGGGGGTAATTCAGCCTTGGTATCTTCATCAAGGTTCATGATTACGAACCGGCTGGCATTCCAAATCTTGTTAATAAAGTTCCATGCGCCATCCATCTTTTGGTATGAGAAGCGAATATCTTGACCTGGCGTTGAACCAGTTGTTAAGAACCACCGTAATGCGTCCGTTCCATACTTATCGATGACGTCCATTGGATCAATTCCGTTTCCAAGTGACTTACTCATCTTCCGGCCTTGTTCATCCCGAATCAAGCCGTGCAAAACAACGTTCTTGAACGGTGTCTTGCCAGTAAATTCAAGGCTTTGGAAAATCATCCGTGATACCCAGAAGAAGATGATATCGTATCCTGTAACCAAAGTACTTGTTGGGAAGTAACGCTTAAAGTCTTCGGCGTCCGTATCTGGCCAACCCATTGTTGAAAATGGCCATAATGCACTACTGAACCATGTATCTAAAACATCTGGATCTTGTTCCCAGTTTTCGGCATCTTCAGGAGCTTCCATACCAACATATGTTTCGCCGGTTTGCTTGTTATACCATGCTGGAATTCGGTGACCCCACCATAATTGACGTGAGATAACCCAGTCGTGAATGTTTTCCATCCATTGGTTCCAGGTATGTTCAAACCGCTTTGGAACAAAGTTGACCTTGTCGCCATCTTTTTGGTTCTTCAATGCCATTTCAGCTAACGGCTTCATCTTAACGAACCATTGCGTTGACAACCGGGCTTCAACTTGAACTCCGGTCCGTTCTGAGTGACCAACACTGTGAACGATTGGTTCGATCTTCAACATGTAACCTTCATCTTGAAGATCCTTAACGATTGCCTTCCGGGCTTCAAAACGATCCATGCCTTCATACTTGCCAGCATTTTCATTCATCGTTGCATCTTCATTCATTGTGTTGATGCGCTTCAAGTTATGCCGGTTACCAACCTTAAAGTCGTTCGGGTCGTGGGCAGGAGTGATTTTAACCATTCCGGTTCCAAATTCTGGATCAACGTATTGATCAGCAATGATTGGAATGTGCCGTCCTTGGAGCGGCAATACAACTTCCTTGCCGACTAATTCCTTGTACCGTTCATCACTTGGGTTAACCGCAACCGCAACGTCCCCAAACATTGTTTCCGGACGGGTCGTTGCAATTTCAATGTAGTGTTTGCCGTTGAAGGTGTAGTCTTCATCAACAAATGGATATTTAACGTGGTAAAATGCGCCTTCGTCATCTTGGTGGATAACTTCAATATCCGATAAGGCAGTCCGGGCTTGCGGATCCCAGTTAATGATGTATTCGCCCCGGTAGATCAAGCCTTTATTGTATAAATCAACAAAGACTTTCCGAACAGCCTTTGATAATCCATCGTCTAAAGTAAACCGTTCGCGGTCATAATCAACAGAGATTCCCATCTTTGCCCACTGTTTGTGGATAATGTCACTGTATTCGTGAACCCAATCCCAAACCTTTTCCACAAACTTTTCACGGCCAAGATCGTAACGGGTAACGCCTTCTTCACGCAATTGGGCTTCAACTTTTGCTTGGGTTGCAATTCCCGCGTGGTCAGTTCCTGGAACCCATAATGTGTCGTAACCTTGCATCCGCTTTTGCCGAATCAGCATATCTTGTAACGTGTTATCCCATGCATGGCCTAAATGCAGCTTTCCGGTAACATTTGGCGGAGGAATAACAATTGAATACGGCTTAGCCTTTTTATCGCCACTTGGCTTAAAAACGCCATCTTTAACCCATTTTTCGTAACGACCCGGTTCAACTTCTTTTGGATCGTACTTGGTTGACATATCGATTTCTCTCATCGGTCGATTCCTTTCACTTTTAAATTTTTACTGGCGGATATAAAAAAGCATTGCCGTCACATAGGACGACAATGCCGTGGTACCACCTAAATTGAAAGTGAACTAATTCACTTTCCGCTTAGCTGATTGATGATAACGAACTGTCAGCCAGTCCGGTTATTCTTAATATCCGTTCAGAATAACAGCTCCCAAGCTACAAATATCCGGTCCATTTTGACTTTCGCAACCTCCGTCTTCTCTGGAAAATGAACATCGAATATTCCTCTTGTTCTCTGCTTATAGTTGTATTCTAATCTGCAATTCAATAATCGTCAAGCAGATTACAGGAGTTCAGCAAAGCTTTCTTCATTTGCGTTCATAAATTCATCTGAACTGTTGATTTCAGTAGTTTGAATGCCATCCAGTGCCCGTTGAATCAAGCCATCAACATCTAAGCGTTCTTCATATTGACGTGCCCGATCAATTCGCGGTTTAGTCTTTGGAGCTGGCGGTGCAAAGACGGTACAGCAGTCTTCAAATGGTTGGATCGATAAGTCAAACGTGTCGATTTTTTGAGCAATTTCAATGATTTCATTTTTATCCATTGAAAGAACTGGTCGTAAAACCGGCATTGTGGTGACATCATTGATTGCTGCCATACTTTCAAGCGTTTGCGACGCAACTTGACCTAAGGCTTCACCATTAAAAATGGCAAGTCCTTTCCGCATCTTGGCAATCTTTTCGGCTAACCGTAACATAAAGCGCCGTTGAATCGTCATTAAGTATCCTTCTGGGACTTCATGTTTAATCGTTTCTTGAATTTCCGTAAATGGAACCTGAATAAACTTGATCGTTCCAACATACGGTGCCAATTTGGCAGTTAATTGCTTTGCCTTATTCAATGCTTGTTCACTAGTATATGGCGGGCTGAAAAAGTGGACCATTTCAATGGCAACTCCCCGCTTCATTGCAAGGTAACCTGCAACTGGTGAGTCGATTCCGCCAGATAACATCAACATTGCCTTGCCTGCCGTTCCAACCGGCAATCCGCCAGCGCCATTGATTTTTCCGTATGATAGGAAAATTCCATCCGGCCGGACTTCACATCTCAAAGTTACATCTGGATCTTTCATTTTAACGTGAATATCATCAAAGGCCTGTAAAATCGTGCCGCCTAAAAGATCATTCATCGCATTTGTGTCATACTTAAACTTATGATCTGAACGCCGGGTATTGATCTTAAACGTTAATCCGGGACGATATTTTTCCTTCATCATTTCGATCGCCATTGCTTGAACTTTTTTAACATCTCGTTCAACTTTTACAGATGGCGAAAAGTTTTGAATTCCAAAAACTTGGCCTAACCGAGCCATTACTTTTTCTGAATCTTCACCGTTTAATTGGATATGCATCCGATCACGATGGGCCGCAATTTTTAAATTTGGAAATTCATGCAATGCTTGGCGAACATTGTATCCTAACCGATCAATAAAATTTTTGCGGTTCTTTCCTTTCGTTGAAAGTTCACCGTAGCGAACCATAATTTCTGAATACTGCATCAAAGTCCTCCATTATGAGTTGATCATTTTAAATTCTTCATATAATTTATCGAAAACGCGATTGAATTCATCCGCCTCTTCAAGCGTATTATGTTCATCAAGACTAACCCGGACCGCTGACGTTGCAATCTTTTCAGGGACTTTCATTGCAGCTAATGTTCCCGCAATGTCACCCTTCCTTGATGAACAAGCACTTGTCGTTGAAATATAGATATCATATTTTTCAAATGCATGCACGATCGATTCACCGCGAACGCCATCAATTGTGAAACATAAAATGTGCGGTGCAAACGTTTCATCATTCTTTGAGAAAATATGCACTTTATCAAATTGGCTGATATGCTGATAGATTCGATCTTTAATTGCCCGTTGATGAGCGACTTTTTGATCTTCATCTTCCATCAAAAGCCGAAGAGCCTTGGCCATTCCGGCAATTGCTGGCAAGTTTTCCGTTCCACCCCGTAAATTCTTTTCCTGGCCACCGCCGTCGATCAGCGGTTGAACCATCCGGCCGCGCTTTTTGTACATAAATCCTGTTCCACGCGGCGCATGAAATTTGTGGCCTGAAAATGCAAGAAAATCGACCCGCGGATTCCGAATCAGCTTTTCGACCCCTTTGCCAATTGCTTGAACAGAATCAACGTGAAAATGAATCTTCGGATAATCATTTAAAATTTCAGCAATTTCTTCAATTGGCTGAATCGTTCCAATTTCGTTATTAATTGCCATAATTGAAACTAAAATCGTATCTTTCCGAATTGCCTTGCGCACGTCTTCGGATGAAACCCGGCCTTCATCATCGACCGGCAGATAAGTTACATCAAAGCCCATTTTTTCAAGGTGTTTCATGCTATTCATGACAGCGGCATGTTCAACGCTTGACGTAATAATGTGCTTTCCGTATGGGCGTTTTTCCATTGCGGTTCCCTTAATTGCCCAATTATCGCTTTCCGTTCCGCCACTTGTAAAATAGATCTCATCCGGATAACAATCCATCAAATCAGCAATTTGCTTCCGTGACTGTTCAAGGAGATTAAAAGCTTTTTCGCCCCACGAATGAAGTGATGATGAATTTCCCCAGATATTTTGACAAACCGCGTCATACGTTTGCAAAACTGACGGATCCATTTTGGTGGTTGCACTGTTATCAAAATATATCATCGAATTATCCTTTCCGTTAAAATTTTATTTACATTTATTCTGGTACGACTCGTAACTAATTTAATCATCTTACTAATTTTTTGTAAAGAGAAAAACGAGCTTGACTCAACCGATTATCCCCTCATCTTCCAACAAAAAAAATTGCGGCATCTGCCGCAATTTTTTAATTCATTGGATATTGCCGTTGAGCCTGTTCCCGTGATTCATAATCGTCGGTAATTCGTTTATATGCTCCCGGTTCAACCTCTTCAACTGCATTTGAAATCGTATCAAGTGCATCAACGTAATTGTATTCTTTATTGAATAGTTGACTTGCCTTCTTGTATGCTTCTTCAACTTCCGGATACCGGGTCCGGTAACGGTTGGCATACTGTAAGAATTCTTCAGATAACGTTGCACAATCAATGATTTCTTTGGTCTTATCACCTAAAACATCTAAATCAGATTGCGTATTGATCAATGCCTTCGTGATTTCATCCATATTGATTTGAATTTGACCAAGTGCATCATCAAGGTTTTCGATTTCATCGCTCACCTTAAAGAAGTAATCCGTATACTCCCGTGAAAGCCCAGGTAAATTCAACTTCTCAACATCCCGGCGCATCCGGTGAATTTCAAGGTCAAATCCTTGGACAGCCTTTTGGGCTTCCTTTTCTTCTTTCCAAAGATTTGAAACCCCGTCATTGATTTCTTTTTGCTTCTTTTCAATCTTTGTCAGCGTATCAATGTTATCTTTTTGCCGTTTCAATTCATCGGAATAGATCACGCCTTCTGAGCGCTGTTTCGTAAAGCTATCAAAGTCTTTCCGAATTGCTTGAATTTGAACTTGAAGGTCATGAGCATCCTCAAATTCATTATGCGTTAATTCGTAATTTTGAGATAATCGATCCAAATCGATCAATAATTCATGTTCTTGCCGTTCTGCATGTTCAACAAAATCTTGATAATAGTTGTAATTCTTTTCAACTACCTTGCGTGCCCGGTATTCTTGATCAATCTCATCATAAACCTTGT
>DWVG01000102.1 GCA_019120355.1 Candidatus Ligilactobacillus faecavium | reverse complement strand
CAATTGTGCGAACCCGGCTCCTTGTTTCTTGGCTGGTTCCTTAGCACGAGCTTCCATTGCTTTCCGAGCAAGTTCTTTCCGCTCTTCCTTACTTAAAGTCTTAGCCATAACTACTCGCCTTCTTCCAATTTTGGAATTAAAATTTCTTACATCTTCGTTATAACGCAATTGACAGTTAAATCAAGAAAAAGAATTGATTTTTGATGCAAATAATTTAAGCTCGAAAAAGAATGAAATTTGCCTGCCAATTTCATTATCTTTGAAGTAAGATAGTTATCCCTTATCTTACAAATTCAATCCTCCACATTAAAACACCGGCGATCATTCAATTTTCGCCGAGCTTGATATTGATTAATCTTTGATGTTTTTTATTAACCTTAATCGCTGTATAATGTTTACAAGAATAACTATATGGAGTTTGATCATGAATTTTAAACAGGAAATTTTAAATTTACTTTTTATTTCACAAAATGATTGGATCTCGGGTGATGAATTGGCCCAAAAGTTCAACATCAGCCGCACAATGGTTTGGAAATATATTAAAGGGCTTGAAAATGACGGTTTTCAAATCAAAAGTAAGCGCAGTGCCGGCTACCAACTCGGGCCCGGATATGCATTGAATGATGAATTAATCGAACACCATCTTAACCAACCAGTTGATGTTCAAACATTTAAAACCATTAATTCAACTAACACATATTTGAAAGAGTATCTTGGCGTTCATTCATTGACAAAACCGCTGGCGGTGGTAGCCGAAAAACAGACAAAAGGATACGGTCGCTTTAAACGCGATTTTTATTCGCCGGATCACGGTGGAATTTATTTAAGTCTTGCCGTTCCGTTAAACAATCAATCGCTGAATCCTTCGCTAATAACAACCAGCATTGCGATCGGTGTCATTCACGCTTTGCAAAAATTCTTTCCGGAACAAGATTTCCGTGTTAAATGGGTCAACGACCTTTATATTGGTCACAAAAAAATTGCAGGAATCTTAACAGAGGCCACTGCCGACCTTGAATCCTTAACGCCGACCGAATTAGTGATCGGCGTCGGGATTAACTTAACAACGCAAGATTTTCCTGAAGAACTGAAATCAAAAGTCCAGGCCATCAGCGATAAACTGCCAACCGACCTCAACGTCATTGCAGCGGAACTGATCAATAACTTACTCAGTGTTCTTACCGATTATGAAGACGGCCACTATCTTCATGAATACCGCCAACGGTTAAATTTAATGGGCAAACAAATCGATATGCAAGTTGGTCCGGAACTGACCCATGGCGAAGTTGTCGATCTCAGCAACGATGGCGGATTAGTCGTTAAGGATAAACAAAATCATCTTCAAACATATTATTCAGGGGAAGTTCAAAAAATCTACTTTTAAGGAGAAGCATCATGGGGAAAATAAGTAATCAAGAATTGTTCAGCCTGGTAGACATTGCGTATAATTCACTTTCTGAAAGTGATCAAAACGGTCAGCTTGGACAGGTGATCTTGAAAGCTGCTCAAAATTTAAATCGTGGAATGGACTCAATTACCTGTTGTGTAAAGCTTATTCACGACTTTTCAACCTATATTTTGATTGACCAGCATATCAAAAACATCAAGTTTACCCCCGAAGTCAAACATCTTTACCAGGTTGCAAACCAAATTGCTCAAAAACGTATTGCTGAAAATGGATTTGCCAATTTAGGCAATTTGTTTTTACGATGATTGTTAACTTTAATATTGATTTATGGTTAACAATGTGGCAAACTATCCTTAAATCATATTTTAAGGAGTTTTTTTATGAAATATTCATCGACAATCAAGCTTGCTCAGATCGCTTTAATGGCCGCTTGTATTTTAGTTTTAGGATTTATTCCCCCGATTCCAACTGGGATTCTTCCCGTTCCGATTGTTGTTCAAAACCTTGGAATTATGCTTGCAGGGGTTATTTTGGGTCCTCAAAAAGGAACCGCCAGTGTTGCCCTCTTTCTCCTTATTTCTTTGATTACTCACGGACCGGCCCAATTTTTCAGTCCAACAAGCGGCTACCTTTATACTTGGCTGATCGTCCCATTTCTGATTGGCTTTTGTTTGCAGCAGTTTCACATTCAACGATTCTCATTGACCCTCGTCATTGTTTGGTTATGGGGGGTTTTGTTTATGGACGTTGCCGGCGGAATATGGTTAGCATGGTACACCCATGCCAAACTAACCTCAACTTTAATCTCAAGCTTAGTTTTTATTCCGGGAGATACAATTAAGGCCATTTTGACTGCCCTGATCGGCCCGCGGATCGCCGCCCAAATCAGAAAGAAATAACCCCGTCGAATTGTTTTGATCTTTGATATACTAACAATGTAAATAATTTTAAGGAGTGTGGATCATATGAAAAAAGGATTCCTTCTTGTTCCGCTTTTGACTTCCGCTGTTTTACTCGGCGGTTGCGGAAACTCACAAGTTAGTCATTCAACACATCAAAACAATGCGGTTAAAACTAATAAGATTGCTGATCAAAATAACCAAAAGAATCAGTCATCGGCAACGACCGCAACGGCAACTAATGACCAACAGGAACAGTCATTGTGGAATCAATCGAAAAATCAAAAGCTGGCTTCATTCATGCAAAAATGGGGTGCAACGATGAACCAGCAATATAAGAGCTATGGCCCGGGAAATAATACTAATTTCTACGGCATCGCATTCCCGCAACAGTTCGATCAAACCTTATTGAAGGTTAATAATCAAACCGTTTCAATGAAATGGTCAAATGACGGAACGGGGAATGCCGACTATAATGTGGTCGCAATCTACTGCGACAGCGATACTGCTCAATCAATGAACAAACACCTTTACCTCTTTACTTTCCATAATGGTGATCCGGTCGTTTTAATTACCCAACAAACTAACGGGAATGTAACGAAATCTGCCAATAACGGCCCTGATGACGGCTTGCATTTTAAAGAAACGGCCAACCAAGATTTAAACAACGGTTTCAAGGCAATTGCCAATGGAAAGACGCCAACGCTGAATGGACAAAAAGCCGGCAATAATGCTCGTCAAAATTCCAGTTCAAGTAATCAACTTGACGCCCCAGACAACTTTCCCGCAAACATGCAGGGAACATGGTATACATATGATAAAACCGATAACAAAGTTACATCTATCACGATCAGTGGTAATAAATTAATCGATTCTGCAGCTCCCAACGATGCTACTGAGGTTCATAAGATTACAGATTCAGAAAAACAAACAAATGAAAGTCTCAATCCAAGTACAGGTGACCGTAATAAACAAAACTGGGCTTATTTTAGACATATCAATGGTTGGTTAAATGTTTACGGTTGGTATCAAAGTGCCGGCGCTGGTGAATATTACAAGGTCATGACTGAGAATATCAATGGAAAAGACGTTCCCGTTTTAGCCGCTGCTAGCGGTGCTGGTATCTGGTTAGATAACAACTACTACCGCTCACAAAATTTAGCCCAGCAACAACAAGATACAACGTATAATGATGAGAGTTCCCGTGAATAACAATTAAAAAAATGGTCTGGATTCCACTAATCCAGACCATTTTTGTCCCCATAACATTTGTACTCAGGAATAACGATTTTTGAATTCGAATTCACTTCGTAAAATCCGAATATCAATAATCCGTTCTACGAAAGACCGAAACATAAATTACTTTCTCCGTGATTATTAATTTTATTTGCTATTCCCTACTCTTTAAGTATAACTAAATTACTTTCTTTAAATGCGGCGGATAACCACTATTGGGAATTCATTGTCAAATTTGCAACCAATTAATGAAAGCGATATCATTATAATGAAAAATAGTTTTAAGGATGTGATCAAATGAATTTCGGAAAAGCCATTTCCAATATTCGAAGAAATAAACATATCTCAATCCAGCAAACTACAAATAATACCATCACTAAATCTTCCTATAACCGGTTTGTGAACGGCGAAACTCAGCCTTCCGTTAACAGTTTTTTAACTTTGCTCCAAAACTTGCACGTCAGTTTCGAAGAATTCCTTTATATTTCGCGCGGATATAAACCTGATTACTTCAATGAAATTGCTATGCAGATCCGCGACGCAACAATCACCAGAAATATTCCGTTAATGCAAGAAATCCATGCAACGATTTCAACCTATGCGCAACAAAAACCTCATAACCAGACTTACCTTCACCTAAAATGTGTAACAACCCTTATTTTAAATTCTCTTCAAAATGAGCCCCTTGATCAAGAGGCCCAAAAAGTTCTTTTAAATTATCTTTTGAAATGCGATGTTTGGACCCATTATGAACATACCCTTTTTAACAGCGTAATCTTTATCTTTGATCCATCCGCTGTCAACGCCATGGAGAAACGCATTATCCGAAACTTAGACAGTTATGAATTAATGCATATTTACGGAAATGAAAGTTTTCGCAGTTTATGCGTAATCCTTGCATTTGATATTTCTCATCAAGACCTAATGTCGGCGATCAAGGTCGTCAGCAAGCTTGCCAATTTCTCACTTCATGGGGACATGCTGTTTGAAAAGACCCTTTACAAGCTCTTTTCAGGCATCGTTTTTCTCCTTTCCGGGCAGTCAATTGGATTGCAAAATATCAAGGAAGCAATTCAAATCATGCAGTTAACGGACTCAAAAGATTACTTGAAAGCAACCTTTGCGTTCATTAAAGATGTATGCCAAATTTATGATTTTCATGATGAAGGTCTGGCGCAACTATTAAAAGAAGGCTACCAAAAGCTGGATTGATAACCTTTTAAGGCCCGTTATGCTATAACAAAAGTGAAATAGAATAGGAGCTGATTATATGAATTCAAAGATTCGTCAAGTTGCAAAGCAATTAAACGCAGGATGTTCAAGCATTGCGTGGGAAACCCAAGATGGCAAGCACATCTGGGGACGGAATTACGATTTTAACTCAATTGCTGAATCAGCAACAACCGTTGTTCCCCACGGATTAAAATACTATACCGCTGGAACTCCCTATGATCATAATTTAAGTGAAGAAAACATTGTAACAGCAAAATATGCTGCCGTGGGGGTGGGCAAGTTACGCCTGTTTTTTACGAAGGAATCAACGAAAAAGGATTGATGGGCGGTCAGCTTTTCTACGCTGGATTCGCATCATTTCCTGATGTTCCGCGGCCCAACAGTCAAGAACTTAACCCAGGTTATGTTGTCACCCACGCACTTCTTCAATGTGCAACCGTTGATGAAGTCATTGATCTGCTTACAAAAAAGGCAACCTGCGTTAACCAAGCACTCGCTGGTTCAACCGCAACCGTTCACTGGGTCTTTTCTGACCGCTCTGGTGAAACCATCATCATTGAGCCTGATAACCAGCAAATGACCATTTATCGTCACACAGCCGGCGTAATGACTAACAGTCCCGATTATCGTTGGCACAAGCAAAACCTCTTAAGTTACCTGAATGTTAAAAACGATGAATTCCCTGACCGCAACATGGATGGGATCGAAGTTCAAAAACCATTTAAGGGAACCGGTGCGCTTGGTTTGCCTGGCGATTTTACTTCACAATCGCGCTTTATCCGGGCATCGTTTCTTAAATACTACGGCATCAAGGGTCAAAATGAAGAAGAAGGAATTCAATACCTGTTTCACTTACTCGACAACGTTGCCATGCCGCTCGGGATCGTCAAAGTTTCTGACCATGGAAATCAACAAGATTACGACGAAACGATTTATTCGGCTGCAATGTGTGCCGAATCACTTAAGTTCTACTGGAAATCATACAAAAACTCAACGGTTCAATGCGTTGACCTTAATCATGAACTGAATAATCCGGAAGTTAAGAGCTTCCCGTTGAATAACGAAGCCCCTGATTTTAAAAACGTTAATTAACTATGCTAAACTAAACTGGTTAATTTAATCTGAAAGGAAACTTGTTAAATGAGTAAAGACCGGTTGACCGCGTTTTTTGATGCCGTGCTTGCAATCGTCATGACGGTTTTAGTTTTAAGCTTAAAGCAACCAGCCGCTGCCACTTTAAGTGCCGTTTTAGCACTGCACAAGGAATACTTAACATATGCCACCTCATTTTTCGTTTTATGTATCACGTGGCATAATCTTCATAATACGTTTCAAGTCGTTCGAAAAATCAACGGGGGCGTTTTATGGGCAAATTCGCTGTTACTCTTTGTAATTTCATTTTTCCCATATGTAACGACTTTCGTTAGCGATCACTTTTTCGCACGGATTGCTGAGTTTTTCTTTGGAATCGTCTTTTTACTGATTTCATTGATGTACGTGCTGCTTTGTTTCACCCTTCACTGGGCAGACAAATCTAACAAGGCCCTTTTTCATGTTATTTATCGGCCCCGAAAATTCACGATTTACTTCTTGATCCAAGCTATTGGCTTTGTTTGCGGCTACTTTTATCCGCCAGCAATCATCATCGCGGTTATCATTGCAACCGCCGTTTGGATAATTCCTGAACGCCGGGCCGAACAGGTTATCAAAAACAACATCAACACTAAAAAACACTCACCAGATTTAAATATCTCGTGAGTGTTTTTACTTATGTGAATTCATGTTGTATTCCTTCAAATTCTATAAATTACGGTTGTACTTTAAGTTTTGCATCAATGCTGTGATTGAAGCTAGATCATGCTTCTTAACAAAGAAGTTTAATACCTTTTTCATTGAAATTTCCTCCTTTAACCTTTCCTTTAATTTCACCTTTATCCTAACACCGACCATCATGTTACCCCAGTTTTTCGTCTGATTTCTAATTGAATTCTTAACCAAAATTCGTCATTCTCTTGTAAGCTTATCTTCCATTGCGCAATCTTTACAGTCGCAATGGATTGCAATGCTCTGAAATTTTAAATTGCGGCCATAAAAAAAGAGATTGCTAAGTTTTCTAACAATCTCTTAATAATTAAAAATAATCATTAAATCCTAAAATATTCTTCTTCACTGCCGAATCAAACTGCGCTAATTGCTTGTCATCAATTGCTTGTGTTTGAATCCGATGAAGTTGAAGTGTTTGTTTTAGAGACAGTTGTCCAAGGAAAAAGGCTGACAAATCATTAATTTTCCCCTTGATTTGCCAATTTTCTTCCGGTAAGGCCTGTTCAATTCCAGTCTTGCTTATTTTCCAAACGCCGTTGTTTGATTGAAGAACGTCATCTTCAACTTTAATAAGAATCGTTCCAAACTCATTTTCAAACGGATATTTAGCAATAAAGCGTTTAAAGTTAACAATTCGCCCCATCATGTACGGTTCAACGTGCACACTCATTTCACCCGGTTCAAGTGAATAATATCCCTGGTAAAAATTGCTGTAATCCTTAAAGATAAACCGTTCGACCATACTTGAATGCGCTGCGATGAAATTCAAGAGGCTCTGATACGTGTCCCCATCCTGATAATTCATTTCAGAAACAACTAAATCCGTTCTCTGAATTTCGTAAAGCGCATAGCCGGTCATTTGGGTTGAATCATACACCTTCGCCACGTTCCACTTATTTTTCAAAGTAAGATAATGCCACCGCCATGGCTGGCGGTTGATTTTTCCATCTTGGTTTGCAACCGTTTGGCGATAATATTCAGCAATCTCATCCATGGAACTTGAAAATGAAGCCCGTTTAACTTGAAGGTTACTTTTTATCCTGATTGGGCGGAATTTACTTGGTTGAATCTCATATGTAAATGAACTTTCAGCCTGTTCAAAACCCAACCGGCGATAATAACGTTGTGAAAAAGGCGCTAAAAATGATAATTCATATCCTTCAATATTCATATCTTCCAAGACTGTTTTTAATAATGTCGTCGCGTACCCATGCCCACCGTATTCAGGATAAGTCATCACATCACCAATTCCGCCCATTTGAAAAAGCTGATTCCCAATTCGAAGTTCAAACGGCAACCGATACAAGCCGCTGACAATCTGTTCGCCATCTTTGATTCGAAAAACCTTTCCATGTTCAACCCGCTCCATAAAAAATACTTTGCGCGCAGGTGTATCCTGACGGTTAAAAGCATAAAGATAAAGCTGGTAAAGCGATTCGCGTTCTGAGGGCTGTAAAATAAAGTTTTCCATCTATGATTCCTCCTTTCTAACCAAATGATAACGCTTTCTTAAATAAATGTATATACCAATTTAAGTAAAAAATTAAATAACAATAACTAAATTACTGAATACGGTTTCAGTTAAAATAATTGATATGGAAGCGCTTATCTAATATAATGCTGATTGAATAAGTTTAAGGAAGTGAAAAATATGTCAAATGATGTTTATCCTGATCAGGAAGTTTGGAACTACATTCAAACTGAACTTGAAAAGCGCGATATTTCGCTTAATGAAATTGCCACCCATGCATGGGAACATCAACGACAATTCAACAGTGAATTGACAATCGATGAAGCCGAAATGGCAGTTCGGAAAGTGCTGAGTAAACGGGAAGTTCGCAATGCGATTATGGTTGCTCTCGCGATTGATAACCTTGCAAATGCGCATCAGTTACCTGAACCGTTACAGACAATTATCGCTGAAGATAATCCTTGTTTTGGGGTTGATGAAATGCTTGCCATTAACGGGATTGCCCAACTTTACGGATCAATTGCCGTTTCAAACTTCGGCTACCTTGATGTCCATAAATCAAACGCAGCCAAAAAACTCGATACCGCGCAAAAAAATGGCGGCCAAATTGCAACCATGCTCGATGATTGCATTTCCGCCATTCAGGCCTGTGCTGAAGGCTATTTAGCCCATAATTTAAGTGCAAGCGACATGGAATAATTAATGAAGGAGTAGATTTCAATGAAATTTAATAAAGTTTTCGTTCTCGGTGGAACCGGGTTTCTTGGATACCATACAATTAAAGAATTACTAAATAATGATATTAAGGTCAAAACCCTTTCACTTCCACCCAAAAAAGATACGGTTATTAAAGAAGACAATCCGCTCGAAGGCATGGATAATGTTGAATGCCTTGTTGGCAACATCAACGAAATGAACGACCAAGAAGTCATTGAGATGCTCAGCGATTGTGATGGCTTTATTTATGCTGCCGGGGCAGATGAACGAATTCAAGCTGAAATTCCGGCAAAACGTTTTTACTATGAAGCCAACGTTCTGCCAACCCAACGGATGGTTCGCCTCGCCTGCCAAGCAGGATTGAAAAAATTTGTTGTTTTCGGATCATACTTTGCTGAAATGGCCGAACACTATCCCGAAACGAACTTAAAGAATTCGCCATACATCAATACCCGTCTTCTCCAGGAACAAGTTGCGTTTGCTGAAGGCGAAGGCAAGATGGAAGTTTGCGGATTACGCTTGCCATACATCTTCGGAACAATGAAAGAACGCATGCCATTATGGCAAATGTTTGTTGATCGGATTCGCGACAATGATGTTTATCCGGTCTTCAAAGGCGGAACTGCCTGTGTAACTGCTACCCAAGTTGGTGAAGCTGCGGTCGGCGCCCTTCTCTACGGTCACCACCGGGAAACATTTGCCATCGGTGACATTAACATGACCTACGAAGAATTTGCCAACATCATTAAGGATGAACTTGGAACAAATACTCAAATTCCAGTCATCACCCTTGAAGAAGGCTTACCAACTTACAAAGAACTTGATCGAAATCTTGCCGATCAAAATCGCGAAAGCGGAATTCACATGGAAATGATTGCCCACGTTCAACAGAAATTCTGTTATTTAAACTGGGCCGATACTTTCCCAAAGTTACACGTGAAACGCGAGGATATTCGCGAAGAACTTCGGAAGACGATTCGGTATATTATTGAACTTGAAAATCAACAATAAATGTTTCATGTGAAACACACAAAAAGCGATGAGCCAAAATTGCTCATCGCTTTTAAATTTTATTTGGATAAAAAATAATCTTTGTATCCGAAACACCGCACTCCTGTTTTAACGTTTTCTCAAGCTGTTCCGCAAGAATAAATGATTCTTGAACGGTCATCTTCCCATTGACTGTTACCTCGGCTTCAACGGTCACTAAACTTCCATTGTAGTGCGCCGTTAATCCCGGAACCGATTTGACTTGCGGATTATTTAAAAGTATTCTTTTGTATTTTTCTTCTTTACGCGGATTAAAGTAATCGACAAGATTCAAACTGCTTTCAAGAAAAATCTTAAATCCCGAGTACAGAATGAAACAGCCAATAATGATACTGGCAACACTGTCGATCCACCGAACGCCAAATTTCCACATTACAAAAATCGAAACGGCGGTTCCAACACTTGTTAAAATATCACCCAAGCTATCCTGTGCCGAAGCTAACAACGCTGCGCTGTTGGTCTTTTTACCACTTGAATAGTTAATGATATAAATCGCCAAAATCAAGATAACTGAAATCCCGGCCCCAACGATTCCAATTGGATTCGGAATTTTTTGCGTCTTAAGATTCACTAACGCGTGAATCCCGCCGCTAATAATATTGATTGCAATTCCAATCATCAAAATCGAAGTTACGAGTGTAAAAATCGTTTCAAAACGGAAACGCGACAACCGAACCCTTTTCTGATTACTCAACTCATTTTGATCGCTTACCGGGAACCCAATCAATCGCGTTTCATCTTCATCACTCGCAATATGGATTCCAACGATCAGTAAGAATGTCGAAATCACACCCGATAAGTTATTGAAGGCGTCCGCCTTTAAAACCTCTGCCCCACTCTGAATTGCAAGCCAATATTCAATCAGAAAAATCAGAACATATGTCAGAACATTAAAAAGCAGATTGCGTTTAACGACGCGATAGTTTTTGAACTGTTCTGACTGTAATTTTTCCCACGTTACGCTTTCGTTTTCTTCATATGAGTTATCCTTTTTTACCATTCAATCTTCTCCACATCTGATAATGCTTGGGCTAAATAGTCTTGCTTTTGATTTTCAGCACTGACTTTATCCGGATTGAAAGTAAATTTACCAGTTCGTAATAATTCTTCGTACAAGGCATAATATGGAATTTCCCGTTCCTGAGCAATTTGCAATTCCTTTTCCAAATCATATGGAACATTGCGTTGATCCCAATTTAAAACACTTCGTTGGTCGATCGTCAGAATGCCGTAACTGGCTTTCCCGCTGATCTCTAATCGGTCAGATACTGGCATTCCAACACTGCCCGGATTAAAAATATAACGACCGTCATTCGTCATTCGTAAAATTGAACGGTGAGTATGGCCATAAATTCCAACATCCGCATCGGTATGGCTCATTAATTCATCAAAATTGGCCTGCTCATTTGTCGGATAACTAAAGCCACCCCGGCATTTAGTCGGCGTTGAATGGAAAATATTGAACGTAATTCCTTCAACTTTAACTTCTTGATTGAGTGGTAATTGAGATAACCAATCAAATTTTTCCTTTCCAAGTTTTTCCCGGTCATAGGCTGAAGTAATGATTGCCATAATTGCCTTCGAGTTATCCTCAAAACCTGTAAATTGATGATCGATCAAACTTCGATAAACGGCTTCATGGTTCCCAATAATCCACGTTAACGGCTTAACCTGTTGCAGCGCCTCAACGCATTCCAACGGCTCAGGCCCCCGATTAGTAATGTCACCCAAAACAATGTAATCATCAACATTTTGGTTGTGCGCATCTTCCAATACTGCCTTCAATGCCTGATAGTTTCCATGGCTATCGCCGATCAGTGCTAATTTTCGCATTCTCAATCCCTCACTTTAGTTTGATCTTTACTTTTAATCTTAATCATTCCACCAGTAATTGACAATTACTTGGCCGTTAACTTTGCACTTTCTTTGATAAGTCCAAGAATTTCATCGTTTGTAAGTGAAGTCCGGTTAACCGCAATCGTGTTCCAATGAACTTTATTCATGTGGTAACCCGGATAAACGCCAGTTACGCTTTGCCGTAAAATATCCCCCTGATCTGGATCAAGCTTAATATCAATTAGTAACTGACCATCAATTTCAAAAATCAATGCCATAATTTTATTATTTGATTGATGTTTGATTACCGTCCATTTGATTTTCTCATGCCTATTCGGTCCGTTGAATGGATAGCATTCATATCCATCCGTATTGGCTAATACTAAATCAATTAATTCTTGCCGCTTCATTGTTTCACCTTTTTCCGTTTATGTTTCACATGAAACATTATATAAAAAAGGTTCTAGCTTCCGCCAGAACCTTTTCGCTGATTATAGTTCTTCACCATTTGATTCAATTACTTTCCGGTACCAATCAAATGAATCTTTCTTCATCCGTTTCATCGTTCCATGACCTTGATCGTCACGATCAACATAAATGAACCCGTAACGTTTTGACATTTGACCAGTTCCAGCCGAAACTAAATCAATGCAGCCCCAAGTCGTGTATCCGCGTAAATCAACTCCATTTTGGATTGCACGGTCCATGGCTTCGATGTGTTCTTTTAAATATTGAATCCGATAATCATCATGGATCTTACCGTCGGCATCGATTTTATCAATTGCTCCTAATCCATTTTCAACGACCATCATCGACAATTCATACCGGTCATACATCTTTTCAAGATAGTATTGCAATCCATCTGGATCATCGGCCCATTCCCATTCTGAATAGTTCAAGTATGGATTCCGGGCACCGGTTGAAAGATTGCCGCCAACTTGTTTTTGATCTTTGTGAGTCGTAACGGCACTCGACATGTAATATGAGAAGGTATACATATCAACCGTTCCGCTTTTCAAAATCTCACGGTCTTCATCAGTAATATCAAGCTTAACGTGATGCTTATCCCATAAACGGTGAGCAAATGTTGGATACTTTCCTTTGCATTGAACATCGCCGCAGTAGTAGATGTCGCGTTCCCATGTATGTTCATTCAGTAAAATATCTTTTGGATCCGACGTCAACGGATAAGTTGTGATTCCGCAAATCATGCATCCAATTTGGTTGTCCGGATCAATTTGGTGACCGATTTGAACCGCCTTGGCACTCGCAACAAATTGATAATGCAGTTTTTGGTATGCATGTTGATATTCTTCATCAGAGGCTTGGTGCCCGCCAAAATGCATGAACATGATCGTACTGTTGATTTCATTGAACGTTAACCAATAGTGAACTAGTCCTTTATATTCTTTGAACACCGTTTCAGCAAATTTAACATATAAGTCAATGACTTTCCGGTCGCCCCAATCATGATACTTTTCTTCCATTGCAAGTGGATCATCATAGTGTGAAATCGTAACTAACGGTTCGATATTGTACTTATGCAATTCTTCAAAAACTTTCCGGTAAAAATCAAGTCCTGCTTGATTGGGTTTGTCTTCTTCACCGGTGGGGTAAATCCGGGACCATGAAATTGACATTCGGAACATCTTGAAGCCCATTTCAGCAAAAAGCTTAATGTCTTCTTTGTAATGATGATAAAAGTCGATTGCTTCCTGGTTCGGATAATATTCACCTGGAAGAACCGCTCCCGTTGCATCACTCGGGATAAATGAACCCTTTCCTGTTCGCCCATCCTTAAACTTATATGTTACTTGACGGTTTTGATGAAGCGAACCGGCCGTGGTTACATCCGTCCGGGCAAGTCCGCGACCATCAACATTATACGCACCTTCAATTTGATTAGCAGCCGTTGCGCCGCCCCAGTAAAAATTCTTTGGAAAACTCATCGCTTAAACCTCCTATTTCAAATCAAGCAATTCATCGCCAGCATTCACGTTACCTTCCTTAACGGCCTTAATTTCGTGATAATTCTTTGAATTCGTAATTACCATCGGAATTGTGGTGTCATAACCGGCGTTTTTAATTTCATCTAAGTCAAATTTAATCAACTGTTGACCCTTTGTTACGTGATCACCTTTGTTGACTAATGTTTCAAATCCTTTACCTTGAAGTTCAACGGTATCCATTCCGATGTGGATCAAAACTTCAGCACCGTCTTTTGTCCGCAAACCAATTGCATGCCCGGTTGGGAACGTCATTAAAACTTCGGCATCATCAGGAGCAACGATCACATTATCAGCTGGTTCAACGGCAACGCCTTTACCCATTGCACCTGATGCAAAGACTTCATCTTTAATACTTGCAAGCGGAACGGCATTCCCTTTAATTGGACTTGCTAATGTTGTTGCTGGGTTGTAGCAAACATTTTGCTTTTCAGGTTGAGCACCTTGAGTTTCGTCATTGTCAATCACTTGATCAGCAACTGGTGCTGGAGCTTCAACGGCAGCGACAACTTCCGGACCGTCAACCGCGTTTTTACCAAAGAGAACTTGAAGAAGAAAGCCAAGAATGAAGCCAACGATTGATGCAATAATTGTTCCCCAGAAGCCCATGCCAATTCCAATCTTGGGGTTAATCATTGATGGGTATACAAAGATTCCCATTCCACCCATCATATATCCAAGTCCATGGAATGCACCAATAATTCCACCAGTAACAGCCCCGGCAATACAACTTAAAATAAATGGCTTTTTCCGTGGAAGGGTTACCCCGTAAATTGCAGGTTCAGTAACCCCGAAGATTCCGGAAACAAACGCTGGAATTGCAACCGAACGTAACTTTTGATCCTTTGTTTGGAAAATAATTGCTAAAACAACTCCAATTTGGGCAAAGCAAACTGTATATGATAAAGGTAAAATTGGCATGTATCCTAAAGCTGCTAAATTAGCCATCGCAACGGCAACAATTCCCCAATGGAGGCCGAACATAACAAACACTTGCCAGAAACCAGCTAATAATAATCCAGCCAAAATTGGACTAAAGCCGTAGACTGCTTTACATGCAAATCCAATAATATCACCTAACCAGGTAGCAACTGGTCCAATGACAATCAAACTAACCGGAACGGCAATCAACAATGTAAAGAACGGAACTAAGAACAACTTAACCGTTTCTGGAATAATCTTCTTCATCCATTTTTGGACATGACCGGCAAACCAAACCGTTAAAATAATCGGGATAACTGATGAAGTATAGCTCGCAGCCACTACCGGAATTCCTAAGAACGTTGCGTGAATTTCAGATTGTAAGAATGTTCCTTTAAATAACGTAAAGAGAACATGGTGACTGCTTGCCATGGCGACAATCGATGGATAACACATGACAGCCGCAATCGTTAAGCCAATGTACTTATCAAGGTGAAACTTCTTTGATGCACTTAATGCTAAAACAATTGGTAAGAAGTAGAAGAAACTGTCCCCAATTGCATACAAAATTTGATACGTCCCTGAAGTTTTGGCAATCCATCCCAATGAAGCAAACATGGCGGCAAAGCCTTTGATCATTCCGGCAGCACACAACGGACCTAAGGCCGGGGTAAAAATGCTTGAAATCATATCGATAAACCGATCAAGCAAACTCATATTACTTGTGTCTTCATAGTCATCCGGAACTTCCCCACCGCCGGAGAAACCACCGATTTTGATCAATTCATCATAAACATCGGCAACGTTATTTCCAATTACGACTTGATACTGACCACCGGCTTTAACAACCGAAATGACGCCGTCAATGTTTTTGACTTCTTCGTCATTGGCTTTCTTTTCATCCTTCAACTTAAACCGTAACCGGGTCGTACAGTGAACCACACTGATTACGTTATCTTTACCGCCAACGCCGGCGATAATCTTTTTGCATAAATCTTGATATGCCATTTGAAACTCCTCCTTTTAAAACAAAAAGCCCAAATTTAACCGCATTATATAGAATCATCTTGACGATCATTCCATATAAACTGATTAAATCTGAGCTTATGCCTAATTGAATAGTAACACGCGAATTTAATCATCTGCCTGGCGATGAGTTACCCGCCAAACATGTAATATCAAATAAACCTTATCGTCTGGACTAAGATGCCAGCCGATTTTATTAACTAAAAATGTATTGATTCGTTCCACTGTTTCCGCTGCTTGCGGATATCGCTGTTGCATGACTTCTAGAAGCGCAGGATCAAGTTCCTGGCTTTGCTGCCATTTTCCACAAACATGTTGAATCATTAATGAACGTAAATGATTAACAAACCGATTATAATTAAACGAATCATGATCAAGTTCAATGTGGTAATCATACTGAATAATTGATACAATTCCCGCAATTAACTGGGTAATCTTGACGGTATCTTGCAATTTAGTTCCATCGCTTTCAGCATCTAACAAGTGATACGTCATAAAAATTTGTTCGCTTGCCGGCAATTTAACTGAAAGTTCCTGTTCAATCAGTTGAATTGCTTCACAGGCCAACTGATATTCACTTGGAAAAAGATGCTTCACATTCCACCGAACTGTCCCATCCGGAATTTCGATGCCATCTAAAGAACGTTTCAACGCAAAGTCAATATGATCAACCAGGACAAAATATTGATAGTCAGAAAAATTAAGATTCCCCTTTTGGGCAAGCATTGCCGTGACCTTGGAAGTTACTTCAATGGCTTGCGGACGAATATTTTTAAACTCTTCAATTTCGGGAGTATTTGAATCTGACGGAACAAATCGTCGTTCAATTTTGCTTTCATCAACTAAGCCTCCCCGATGTTTGCCAAATCCAATTCCATTTCCAATAATTACATATTCTTTTCCGGAATCATCTTCAACTAACGCTGCGTTATTATTGAAATTTTTGAGATATCTCATAATTTTTCTCCTCAAATAAAACAAAAAGTCTACAACTTAAGAATAGCATGATTCAGAATCACTTTATCCTTAAATTATAGACTAATGCCTGATCGAATCAGTAACACGTTCCTTACAAGGATTATGTTACCCATAATTGTAAGCGCTGTCAATATTAAAAAATAAAAATAGAAGAAATTTCTTTCCCCTACTTTACCATCAACTATTTAGTTTCATTTGCCTTATCGATCGCTGCCATCGCAACCTTATTCAACCAGTTTAATGGTTGATCGAAGTTTGGTTGGAACAACATATCAACGCCGGCAAGATCTTCAATTGTCATTTTGTTTTGAATTGCAAGCGATAATACGTTGGCCGATTGTGACACATCATGCTTGCTATAAACGGCTCCGCCTAAGATCCGGTGTGTTGTTGGGTCCCAAACTAACCGGGAAACAACGGGAGTCGTTGTGAGCATGAATTCTGGCCGGTAATTTTCTTCAGTCGTTACCGAATCAACTGTTAGTCCCCGCGCTTCAGCACCTTCAACCGTTAAGCCGGAAGCTGCCATACATGTGCCGAATAATTCAACGGCTGAAGTTGCCTGCGTTCCCATGTATTTGACAGTTGGTTTATCAATATTTTGGCCGATTAAGATTCCTTGGTGGATCGCATTGGTTGCCAATGGAATATAATCTGCTTTGCCCGTTGGATTGTAATGGACGTTGGTTGCATCACCGGCAGCATAAATATCCGGATTGCTGGTTTGCATGTATTCGTTGGTCCGAATGGCTTTATTCGGAAGCATGTCGAGCTTACCTTCTGCTAACTTGGTATTCGGCTTGAAACCGGCACACCAAACCGCAATATCAGCTTCATACTCACCCTTGTCCGTCTTAACAATGACCTTGTCACCAGCATCTTCAAAGGATTGAACCTTTTGTCCCAATGCAAGTTTCGTTCCGTGATCACGATATTCTTGTTCGATTCGATCGCTGATTTCCTGATCAAAGTTCTTATATAAAACCCGTGGGAAAGCATCGATCAAGGTTACATCTTTGCCAGCTGTCGTTGCCTGTTCAGAAAGTTCGGCACCAATGTAGCCGGCACCAATGATCACGGCCTTATCAATTCCCGCAAATTTTTCACGTAAAACTTGAGCATCACCGTAATCCTTGCAAAGGTAAACTTTAGGATTATCAATGCCCTTAATTGGAGGTACGACCGGCAATGAACCAGTAGTGATAATCAGCTTGTCGTAGTCCTGAACAAATTCTTTGCCGCTATTCAAATCCTTGACCCTTAATTGTTTAGCATCTGGATCAATGTTCAAAACTTCGTGTTGCATCTTCATGTGCGCCCCGATTTTTTCAAGCTCTTTTGGACTTGAGTAGAACATCTTATTCGGATCTGCAATGTGATTGCCGACCCATAGCGCGATTCCGCATGAAAGAAATGAGACATTGTCATTTCTTTCAAAAACCGTAACGTCATAATCAGGATGGTCTTTTAGAATTTGCATCGTTGCAAATGTTCCTGCGTGAGTTGCACCAATAATACTGATTTTCATTTGTCAGCACCTCTTTATTATGTAATTTCACTTTAAGAATACTTAAAGAAGTTGCAACTTGCAAATGATTACTCTGCTTTATCAGAAAGATTTTCAATCACCGTACATGGCGCCCCGGCCGCAACCACATTTGCCGGAAGATCATGCGTTACAACACTTCCTGACTGGACAACCGTATTATCGCCAATCGTGATATTCGGCAGAATCGTAACGTCATTTCCAACTGAAACACGGTTTCCAATTGTAATGGGATGGTCGCTGCACCAGTGGTCTGCCCGCTTTTGCGGGTCAAACGCATGGTTTGAAGTATAAATGCCGCAATTATCACCGATTGTAACGTAATCGCCAATCTTGATCACGTTACAATCGATCACCTTTAAATTCTGGCCGGCATAAAAGTAATCGCCAACATGCAGATTAAACCCAAACTCAGTAATAAACCCTTTGCCGATTTCAGCATAGCTTCCCAGATCACCAAAAAGATCCGCCATTAATTGCATCTCTCCCTGGCGATTTGCGGCAAACGTCTGGTTAAACTGGCGGCAAACATAAAAGGCATGGTTGCGTGCCTGCTCAATTAACGGGTCATAGTCATAATACAATTCTCCCGTATTGGTAATTTGCTTAACGTGTTCAATTTCTGCGGCCGTTAGTGCCTGATGCATTTCTAAATCCAAAATTTCACCTTCAATGCGGTATACTTAAGGTAATTATAAACCTTTAAAGAGGAGTTTCACATGAAACAAAATGTTGAAGAAATTAACCAATTGATCAATAACCAAGAATTTAATGCCCGTGACCCTCGCATTATGACCGCTCATCAAAAAGCATTTAATCAATGCTTTGAATATAATCAGCAAGTTGATCAAAATCGCGGCTACAACTTAGAATTCCTGACAAATCTTTTCAACCAAATTGGTGCTGATCCGTATATCGAACCGGATTTTCACTGTCAATTTGGATTTAATATTACGCTCGGAAATGAAGTCTTTTTAAACCACGATTGCACCTTAATGGATTACGCGCCAATCACGATCGGCAATCAGGCTAACATTGCTCCCAAAGTTGGAATGTATACCGCCCAACCTGCTCTTGATCCGCAAAAGCGTGAACGTAATATCATGACCGCGCAATCAATCACGATCAAAGATAATGTCTGGATCGGCGGCAACGTCTGCATTCTTGGCGGCGTTACCATTGGCAATAACGTAATTATTGGCGCCGGCAGCGTTGTTGACCATGACGTTCCAGATAACGCCGTGGTTGTTGGCAATCCGGCGAAAGTAATTCGAATTATTAAATAAAAGAACCCGGAAAAACTCCCGGGTTCTTTTTACTGAGGTTATGACCTAAGTAGCAGCCCCTTTTATTATGCTTTTCTTCGATAAATTCCATATGCGATAAACATCAAGACGACCCATCCGCACGCAAAGAGCAATGCAAATGCCATTTCTTTTTGTAATAACAACAGTCCTAAAATTCCAATGAAAAATGCCATTGTGACAAAGTTGGAAATTGGATAAAGCGGCATCTTGAAGCTGGTTCCTTCAGGATTTTGCTGCCGATACTTATAATGACACCAAATTAAGGTCAACCAAACAAAAATGAAGCAGACCGTTGAAATGTCTGAAATAATTTCAAAAATCTTTGCTGGAAGAATGAAATTCAAGACAACAATGATCAATAGCGTTAATGATGAGAAAATCAGTGATGTGACTGGTACACTCCGGTTATTCACTTCGCCCATTTTTCGCGGTGCAAATTTGCTGTGTGAAAGAACGAACAGTGTCCGACTTGTACTAAACAATGCACTGTTACATGCTGATAAAGCCGCCGTCAAAACCACAAAGTTGATCACCCCGGCAGCAACCTTTACTCCTAATGCGCTAAAGACCTGAACAAACGGACTGGCTGAGGTCGTAACCTTGTTCCATGGGTAAATGCACATCAAAACAAACATCGCACCAACGTAGAACAAAGCGATTCGAAAAAGCAACGTGTTGATTGCTTTTGGCAAATCACGTTTGGGGTTCGCCGTTTCTCCTGAAGTCAGCCCCACCATTTCAATTCCGGTAAAAGCAAAGATTACCATTGGAAATGCTGCCAACGCACCTTTAATTCCTTTTGGCATAAAACCGCCGTAATTTACAAGGTTGCTGACTGAAACTGCATGTCCCGCAACTTTGGTGTGACACACTAACAAAATAACGCCGGTAACGATCAATGCAATAATTGCAAAAACCTTAATGCTTGAGAACCACGATTCAAGTTCACCGAAAAGTTCAACGCTTAACAAGTTAAACGCCAGAAGAACAAAAACAATAATTAACGCTGTTAGCCATTGCGGCACATGCGGAAACCAAAACTTAATGTAAATTCCGCTCGCTGTTAGATCCGCCATTGCAATACTTTCCCAGCAAAGCCAGTATGTCCAACCGATGACAAACTCAAATCGGTCACCTAAATATTCCCGGACGAACTCAATAAATGATGATTTACCTGTATCTGAAAGAACAAGTTCACCAATCGCCCGCATCATGAAGAAACAAAAAATTCCAGCTACTAAATACAAAACTAACAAAATTGGACCAGCCTGATGAATCGCATTTCCTGAACCCAAAAACAAACCAGTCCCAATTGCCCCGCCTAAGGCAATCATCTGAACGTGCCGCGAAGATAATTTGCGCGCAAGTTTATTCTCTTCCATTCTCTAATCGCTCCATTTTTTTATTAGGATATGTCTCATTATACCGTATTTTCCAGACAAATTTGGCATGTTTCATGTGAAACATGCCAAAAATTTTAATCCGTCTTTTTCAAAAGATTATAGCCAATTGCAATGATCAATAACCCACATGAGACCAGCATGATGTCCTGCAAGCCGCTGTGCAAAATTATTCGCATTTGCGGAAGTAGATGAGCTGGCAATTCATGAACCGTTGCACTATCACTCAGCTTATCCATCATTGCGACCGTAATTTTTCCATGAGTCGGCCGAACACCCCGTTCAAGTGCCATGTTCATAATTACCCCATAAATCGACGACATGAACGTTTGGGCTAAAATCCGAATCAAATAACTCACTGACGTTGCAATTCCAACATCTTGGTGATCAACATCTTGTTGGACTTTGATCTGAAGAATATTAAAAATCACGCCCACACCAAAGCCATAAAAAATACTAAAGAAGCAAATCCAGCCAATCCCGGCGTTAACTTTGCTGCAAAGCATTCCAAGCGGTGCCAAAAAGGCAATCACTAAGGCCAACGTAATCGTATTTTGATCACCGATTTTCTTTCGAAACGAGTGTGTCAATTGCGACCCGACAAAGTCGAAAATCGAACCTGGAATTTGGGTCATTCCCCCAACAAGTGCAGTCATTGCAAGCAATCCTTGAGCCCACATTGGGGCATAAATACTGAATGAAATCGTTCCGCCCCACGCCAACGCAAAAATCACTAAGTCTTTAACTAATTTTGACGATTTAAAGAGATGAGTTGGAATAATCGGATCATTGACCCGCCGTTCATTTTTCCAAAATAGAATTAGTAAAATTCCGCCAATTAAAAGGAAACCAACGATCCATTCCCATGCGACCATTCCAAGGAGTTGAATTCCCATTAATGCAAAAGCTAACCCAACAATCAAAAACGCAGAGCCACGATAATCAAATGATGTTTGAACGATTTCAACCTTCTCTTTAAAGAAAATATTCAAAATCAGAATCGTAATGATTCCAATCGGCAAGTTAATATAAAACACCCAATGCCAGCTTAACGTATCAACGATCCAGCCACCAACTAACGGGCCAATAATCGTTGCCCCGCTCCATGCTGCGGAAATATAAGCTAATCCTTGAGAGCGTTGATGAATATTCCGGTATAACTGGGCCAAAATAATATACGGAATCGAACCCATTCCACCAGCTCCGATTCCCATAAAGGTCCGCGCAATAATAAACACCCAGATATTGCCTGCCGTTCCTTCAATCATGGATGAAACAATAAAAATTAAAATCGATAATCCAAAGGCTTTCTTGTTTCCGATTCGATCGCCAAGTTTTCCCCAAAGCGGCGAAAAAACCGCCATTCCTAAAAGAAAAACAGCCACGATCCAGCCCATATATTGAATTCCGTGTAAATCCGAGATAATGGCTGGCAACGCTGTATTAATGATCGTTGCGTCCAGACCGGACATCAAACTTGCCAAAAGCAACGACGCCATTACCCAATTTCGTTGTCTTTTTGTCATTCTAATCCCTCTTATAACTAGTCTGTTTTGTACTTTCTATTATATCGATGGAACAGAATAACGTGAATGTTTATCTATATATTTTTTATTTTAATGTAAAAAGAAGGCCGGAATTTCTCCGACCTTCATTATGTTGTTTCTAAAAGTTTATTTATAACGCTTTAAAGTCAACTTTCGCTTTTTGAATTTACTTCCTATTTTTTGAGTTGACTTCTACTTTTGAAAATTTATTTCCAGATTTCCTTGGCCATTTTCAAAACGGTCCAAACTTTTGGCCAGCCAACATAGAAAGCTAACTGAGTGACCGTTTCAACAATTTCATCTTTTGTGATGCCATTGTCTTTTCCACGTTGCAGATGATGCTTTAATTGTTCATAATCAGCATTTGCCATCAGGGCAGCAATCGTAATTAAACTGCGATCACGCGGACTTAATTTATCCTCCCGCGCCCAAACTTGGCCAAATAAAACGTCATCATTTAATTCAGCAAATTTGGGGCAAAATCGCCTAATTGATCATGCCCTGTGGTTTATTTTTCCATGTTATAACGCTCCCTTCTTATTTACTGAGGTGATTATATTGTTCATCTGAAACCGGCTCGCACCATTCACTTTCACCTTTTGTAATTGCAATGTGTGAGAACCAACTGTCTTTCGTTGCCCCATGCCAGTGTTTTACACCTTCATGAATTGCAACCACATCACCTGGTTTAAGAAGTTGGGCCGGTTTTCCCTCTTCTTGATACCAGCCTTCACCGGCAGTTACCAATAAAATCTGGAACCCATTATGATGAATGTGCCAATTATTCCGACAACCAGGTTCAAAATTAACGCTTGAAACCCCCACATCAATGTTATCGTCCTTTGATACCAGTGGATTTAAATAACTGTTTCCGATAAAAACATCCGCATATTGGGTGTTCAATTTTCCCAAACCAAATAGATTGTTTTTAACTTCATTTTCATTCTTTTCCATTGCAAATCCCTCCTTCATTTTTAATTGTACTGGCTATTAATTATGATTTAAAATACTTATATTAAATCAATTACAATGCCTAAAATGAATGGAGAAACTTAATGGAAACCCGTGTTTTAAAATATTTTCTAACCGTTGCCAAAATGCAAAACATTACCCGCGCAGCCCAAAGACTTCATATTACCCAGCCAACATTAAGCCGCCAACTAAAACAACTTGAAGATGAACTTGACGCACAATTATTGATTCGGGGAAAACGGGAAGTTACGTTAACTGCAGAAGGAAAAGTGCTTGCTCACAAGGCTCAAGACATTCTAACCTTGATTACCCAAACCACGAATGAAATTCGTAATTTCAATCATCATGAACTTAGCGGCACAATTAACCTTGGATATGTTGAAAGTCATGTTTCTTTTTTTGTCGATGATTTAATCGCTGAATTTCAAAATCAATACCCGCACGTTAAATTTCAAACATATAGTGCAACTGGCGATGATCTTAAAGATAAAATTGATACTGGACTCTTGGATCTTGGGTTTGTCGTTACGCCAATCGAAACTGCTAAGTACAAGTGTTTTAACTTACCAATTTATGAACGCTTAGGAGCTTTTGTTAACTGCAACCATCCTCTTGCTAATAAACAGACAATCAATGCCGATGATCTAGCAAATTTTCCAATTATTTATCCATGGCGAAATATTTTACAGGACGAACTTCAGGCAGTTATTGGTCTTGACCCGCAAAAGTTAAACATTAAAATTACCGCCAACCTTTCTCCCAACAGTTTACCGTTGATTCACAAACATAATTATTGCTTATTAGGAATCGGCAGTATTGGACGATTCAATCCTTACGACGATATTGTTTTTATTCCATTTGAAAATTATTTACGGACAAGCCACGTTTTGATTTGGCGAAAAAATCATCACTATTCCGAATTAGTGATGACCTTTATCAAATTTGTTAAGCAACATGTTTCACATGAAACACAAGTTTAATCTTGGAGTTCTTGTGCTGCTGCATGAACCTTTTGAATACTGTTGATCACTAATGGGAAGCCAATATATGGCAACATATTGATAATTGTCCAAATGATCAACGATTCACTGTTGCCGGCTTTAAGACAGCCCTTGATTTGAAAATCAACGTTTAACGTAATCAGCGCCATTAATTCATACAATTCTCGTTCAGCAACTGTCAGAACTTCGTGTTGGTAAAAATCACCAAAGAAATGATTGGTTAAATGATCGGCTACAAAGTCACCCGCACCATCTGGAAGATCAGCGAGAAGGTTGCGAATCTCCGTTCCGTAAATTCGTGCCTGAACATCTTTGCCGAATTGCGGATCATCTTGGTGTTGCATTTGGTGATTTGCTGGAATTACTTGATGAACAACGGCTAACGCGGCTTGAACTTTTCCAAGCCCCACTACTGGTTCAAGTTGGTAAATAACTCCCAAAATTTTTTCACTATTTACTCCCTGATCCACAGCTGCTTGAACGTAAGCCTTAACCTGTTCCGAAATTCCTTGAACGGTGAATGCAATGATTGGCAGCATTGCTCTTTGTTCTTTCGAAATCGGTATTTGGTCAAAGTCTTTCAAATAGTTATTCAAAATTGCGTTGAAGTGTTGATCCGTATTTTCCATAATTAACCACCTACCCTAAATCATCTAATTCCGGTAATTTCTGACTAACAAAATTACGATACTGACTAATTTGATTATTAAGTTCTTCTTTCATCCGCATTACATTAGTAAGCACAAAGGGTTTCATAAATTTCATTCCGATTCGATATGCCGTTGCTTGGAATGGACGCAAAATTTCATGCGGCGTATAGTGAGAATATCCACCATGTTCGTAACCGCCTGCCCCAAATGATACGGCAACCGTAAATTCCTTATCATCTAAGGCATGACCGCCCATATATGCCCAGCCAGCTTCAAAAATATCATCTTCCCATTGTTTTAACAAAGCTGGTGAGCTGTACCATCGAATCGGGAATTGCAAAATGATCCGGTCAGCATCCTCCATATATTTTTGTTCTTTTTTAACATCAATTTTGAAATTGGGATACAATTCATACATATTGCGCACTGTAACATCCTTCATTCCGTTAATCGTGTCATACATTTTTTGATTAACTTTTGAAGTTTTAAAATCTGGATGAAATAGTAATACTAATGTTTTCATTAAATTTCCTTTCTGCGATAATCCATTCCCATTTGCTTAACTTCAGGAGTAGAGTAATGAAGTTGGTCTTTACCATCAGTCGCTGCTTCATAAATTAAATTAGCAATCGTATCCGGTGTTCCTCCTGCGAAAGATCCGCTATTCTTTTTATAGTCAGTAATCATTTGATTATAATCCTTAATATGGATGCTTCCTTCTTTCATTGAACGTCCATTAAAATTAGTATTTGTTGGCCCGGGTTCAACGACTTTCATCTTTACTCCAAATGGAGCGACTTCTTCGCCAACCGTTTCTGTAAAGGTTTCAACTGCAAATTTTGTTACGGTATACATTGATAAAACTGAAAACGGAACTAATCCTGCTAATGATGAAAGATTAATGATTATTCCGGCATGTTTTTTTCGCATTCCCGGCACCCAAGCACGCGTTACATCCATCATTCCAAATAAATTAACATCGAATTGTTGTTTAATTTCATCACGTGTATTAGTTTCAAAAGGTCCTAATAATCCATAACCCGCGTTATTAACAACTACATCAACTGTTCCATATTTATCAGTGATATTGCCTACCACCTTTTGAATTTGGTCATTGTCAGTAACATCAAGCGGATAAGTAATTACATTCCCCATTGCATCATAGTCATGAACTTGTTCTGGATGACGCATTGTCGCAAATACCGTCCACCCTTTTGAAGCGAATAATTTTGCTGTTTCTCTTCCAATTCCTGAACTTGTTCCTGTAATAAAGATTGATTTAACCATTTTCAAAATATCCCCCATCTATTTTGTGTTAAAATACGTATTGGACATGTTATTTACACTATGTAATTTAAATTACAATTTTATAATAATTTACACTGTGTAAATTGTCAATTAAATTTAAGGAGCAAATTACCATGACATTTCAACGGGCACGCAATGATGAACAGCGGCAAATTCGAATTAATCAGATTACAACGGCAATGATCGAACTAATGGAAGACTTGCCGTTTAATAAAATTACAATGAAAAAATTAGGTGAAAAGCTATCCTTCACCCGTAACAACTTATATCAATATGTAAAATCCAAAAATGAAGTGATCCTGTTGATCATTCAACAGGATTTTATTGATTGGGCAAATGACCTTCATCACAGCCTTCAAGCGCTTAATTCCGCTTCATTGGGTGCCTTTTGCAAGGCATGGGTTCAAACTGCCGTTAAATATCCGCGAATTCTTCACTGGTTCCCTCTACTTGGAGAATTGATCGAAAAGGACGTTACGCTTGAGAAGTTAATTCCATTTAAAAAAAGTTACTTTAAAATTTTAGAAGCAGTTAAAGAAGACATTGTCAAAACCCTTCCCAAACTGGATTCTGCACAAGCTGAACGGCTAGTGTATTTTCACTTGCGGGTACTCCCTCACCTTTTTCATCTTTACAATGAATCGACTGTTCAAAAAGAAGCAATTAAACAAGCCGGTTATCCGGGACCGCAAGGAAGCTTTGAGGAACAAGCCGAAATTGAAATACGAATTTACGTGAATGGACTTTATAATACTGAAATTAGTTAGAAAAAAGCGCGGAGATGAAAAATTCCATCTTCGCGCTTTCTTATTAATCATTAATTTTATTTCATTAATACAACATGCAAGCCGGCAGCTAAAATTCCACCAACGATTGGGCCAACCATCGGAACCCACGCATATTTCCAATTAGCGGTTCCCTTATTTGGAACTGGCAAGATCGTGTATGCCAACCGCGGACCCCAGTCACGCGCTGGGTTAACCGCAAAACCGGTCGTTCCACCAAACGCCATTCCGATTGCAGTGATGATCAAGCCAACGATCAATGGCTTTAATCCTTGAGTAAAGTTGCCTAAATCCAGTAACGTGAAAATGAATGAAGCAATTAATTCGCTAAAAAAGTTAAAGACTGGGCTTTCAATTGCAGGAGCCGTTGCAAAAATTCCAACTGAATTACCCTCAACTTCATCCTTTGAGGCCTTAAAGTGTGGGTAATATTGAATTAAAACAAGCGCTGCTCCGACAAAGGCTCCTAAAAATTCACCAACTAAATATGGCAATACTTGGCTCCATGGGAACAACCCGCAAATTGCAGTTCCTAATGTAATAGCCGGGTTAATAAACCCTTTTGAACCTAACGTTCCGGCAACGTAAACGCCGAACGTGATGCCAAGACCCCAGCCGAGAGATACGAAAAGCCAGTTTTGGCCCCGACTGAAAGTTCCTTTTAAGTTGATTCCGGCACCGACCCCGCAACCAATGGCGGTCAAGATCATCGTGCCGAAAAATTCACCGATAAATCCATGCATAATCTCCTATGCCTCCCAATTTAATTTTGAAAACGAACCATCAATTTCAAAAACCGAAATCAATTTTCACAACATAAAAGATTATAGCTTTTTGTTTCAGAAAATTCGATCAATCCCCCCTTTGCTTAAACAACTTTAAGAAATTTAATCAGATATGATAAAATAACAGTAATCAAATTACAGCAAATGGGGAATAATAATGAGTTTTACGATCTACTTGACCCGCCATGGGCAGACAATTTTGAATAAGTACCGCCGTTTTCAGGGATGGTGTAACGCACCGTTAACTGATCAAGGAATTGAAGATGCTAAAAAGGCTGGTCAACGGCTTAAAGATGTTCAGTTTGACTTCGCCTATAGCAGTGATTCGCCTCGTGCAATCCAAACTCGCGATATGATCATCGCTGAAAATCAGTTTAACGCGCCTGAAACGCACGAATTACCTAACTTCCGGGAACAATCCTTTGGCTACTTTGAAGGCGCTGATTCCGGCCATATTTGGACAATGGTGGGGCTTCCGCACGGGTGCAAAACATATTATGAAATTTTAGACAAACTGGGAACCGCTGCGACCCGCGATCTTCTTCACGAAGCTGACCCATGGGGCGACGCCGAAGATGACCAAACCTATTGGAACCGAATCGCAGCCGGGTTTGAATACCTTAAAGAACATCATGGCAACGGTGAAACATTGCTTCTCGTAAGCCACAGCTTGACGATTCGGACAATTGTTGACCACTTCGCACCTGAATACAACGCAACCGTCAACGGCCCGAAAAACGGATCAGTAACCAAACTGGTTGTTGATGATCACGGCAAAATTTCAGTTGAATATTATAATCATTACTAAAATAAGCACGCAAATTGCGTGCTTATTCTTTTACCACCGAACCGAAATTCGCTGATTTTCATGTTTATCGTTTTTAATTTCATCAACCAATGCCCGTGCGTAATCAGCATAACTGATTTCGCTCTTGCCATTTTTATCAAACGATAAATTGTCGCCCGTCACAATTACATAATGTCCCTGTAATGCATCAGTTGATTTAAAATCGACCGCTGGACTGACACACGTCCATCTTAAGCCCCTCTTTTCATTCATCTCTATATCAACTCAACCATTTTAACTGATATTTTCAAATTATGAAAAGGTAAATTATTCAAACATTACTTTTAAAGTCTTGCCGATTCCATCATGATTATGATCAGCAACCGTGATCTGATCCGCATATTCCTTGATCTCATCACGGGCATTGCGCATTGCCACCGCTGTCCCGGCAACCTTAAACATCGATAGATCATTTTCTTCATCGCCAAACACGATCACGTCTTTTAAATCGATGTTCAACCGTTGAGCAAGATGATGAACCGCATTCCCTTTACTTGAATCTTGCGGTAAAAACTCAAGAAAAATCGGACCGCTTCTTACAATTTGAAATTCATCGCAATATTTTGCTGGAATTTTTTGGGCAACTGTGGTTATTCTATCGGGTTCATCAGTCCATAAACATTTTTGAATATTTTCCCCTTCTAAAAAATCATAATTATTGGTTTCAATCGGCACCAGTTGACTGTCGCGAATATCTTCCAGAGCCTGAGCATTCATTTGCGAATTGACCACATACGATTTCTGCGATGCGGCCACCAAAGTGTCCCCGACCTTTAACTTTTTTGCCAACTGGTCAGCTTCAATTGCCTGATCAGTTAACAAATAATGAGCATCAATTGATTCCATCGTTGCTAAATTATAGATATTGCCTCCATTAAAAGTAATGGCATATTCATTCGGCCTTGCCCACAGTCCAAGCGTCATCAAGTAATCTTTTAACCCATTAATCGATCTCCCAGAACATAAAACAACCCGGTGTCCTTGGGCAATCAACCGTTTTAATTCGCCCTTGGTTTCTGGCATGATTTTTTTTTGATCATTCACCAGTGTTCCATCAATATCCGTTACGATCAGCTTCTTTTTCATAATCATTCTCCTCTTTTTGAAATCGTTTACAACCAATTTAACATTAATGGATTCCAATCTCAAGGTCAAAAAAAGAGGTTGCGACATAAGTCACAACCTCTTAGCTATTACATAGTTGGGTTCCAAAACAAGCGGAGCTACGACGCGAAGCCAGCGAAGTTCGAAAACCTCCGAATCTATACTGCGATACTACGGCCGGCGGATTCATTCACTTTTCTGCTTCCATCACGCTCATTTTTAGCGTTTTGTCACGCCCTCCTATTTAACTTCATTTGCAATTGCTTGTTCAACTGCACTCTTTTCGGCTTCAACCAAATCAACTTTTCCTTTGATCAAGTTGACGTCCATCTCAATTTCACGTCTCAATCCTGGGGTGTCCAGTTTTGGTTCGTAGAATGCTTTGAATTCATCATACCGTTGCTTTGTGTAGAAGGTATTGGCCGTAACAGTTACGTAAGTGTGGAATTCCATGTCGCCACCTAATGTGTCGATCAACCAATCCCAGTTATCACGCATCCAGTCCCATGCTGCTTGTTGAGCTTCGTTGTTGCCAAGCAATCCAACATACCATTCACGCAAATCTTGCGGCTTGATCGTGTCAGCATCCTTGAAGCATTCAAGAATTTCTTGAATTGCAGCTTTATCAGATGTTGCAGTCAATGCTGTACTTAAATCGCGTTGGTAAATTCCGTCGCTTGTCTTCCGGTATTCGTTCAATAATGTCTTGATCAAATCTTCGTTACCGTAGTTTGCAACTTCGCTCATCATGACATATGGCCGAACGCTTGCTGGAATTGTTGCAATGTGATCCTTGTGAGCTTCAAACATTGCGTGGGCATCCTTAATGGCCTTTTCGTTCTTAGCATATAAAGCGGCCTTCACGATTGTTGGCCGGCCTAGGACGGCATCGTTATCATCGTCATCTTTTGATTCGATTCCAAGAGCGGCATACTTGTCAGCACTTAATTCATTAAATAATGTCCGCAAGTTCTTTTCGTCTTCTGAACCCGGTTTAACGAACTTCTTCAAATCATCTGCAATTTCAAATAATGCATCATTGACAATGTATGACTTATTCTTTGTAAAGTGGCTCATCAATGGGACAAGGGCTGAGTATGAAATTTCGCGACCCTTAGCCAACAAATGCATGTCTTGCAATAATTCGCGTTGACTGATTGCATCCAATTCATCAACGTGGTCAAGAATGTCGTTTAACAGCGTTTCATCATATTTAACGATAAAGTGTGAGTTGTTGCCAACATTCAAAACAAATGGCTTATTGCCGTTCTTTTGCTTCAATTCAGCATAGTCTCCAAGATCAAGGGTTTGATCCTTCATCAATTCTGGAACAGTTTCATAGTTGCTATTCAACGGAATTTGCCATTGCCGGCCTTCATCTTTACCTTCACCAATAAAGAATTGCTTTTGTGATAATTGAAGATTGCCATCAACAATCTTAGCCGTTACAACTGGG
The DNA here is from genome assembly GCA_019120355.1 of Candidatus Ligilactobacillus faecavium. Taxonomy (GTDB): domain Bacteria; phylum Bacillota; class Bacilli; order Lactobacillales; family Lactobacillaceae; genus Ligilactobacillus; species Ligilactobacillus faecavium. The sequence goes on along the minus strand of DWVG01000102.1, from coordinate 9,351 downwards.
TAACCTGGTTGGTTCAACCATGATTTCATTACCGCACTGACATCCATTCCAGAAGCATCGCCAAGAGCTTTCCATAAATCGTCACCAACCGCATTGCCGTATTTATGAGCATCAAAGTAATTCTTCAAGCCCTTCCGCAATGCGTCATCGCCGATCATTGACCGCACCATCACTAACATCCGTGAACCTTTAGCATAAACGATCGCGCCATCAAAGATCGCATCGATGTCTGCTGGATCTTCAACTTCAACGTGAACAGGTTGAACACCGTCAATTGCATCCCGGTTCAATGCCATTGGAACTTCTTTTTCTTGGAAGACTTCCCACATGTGCCATTCTGGATGAATTGCATCGCTTGAAACATATTCCATCATGTTAGCGAAACTTTCGTTCAACCATAAGTCATCCCACCACTTCATTGTAACTAAATCGCCAAACCATTGGTGAGCTAATTCATGGGTAATATCCGTTGCATTGTGTTGTTTTACACTTAATGATGCGTTCTTTGGATCAAGGGTTAAAAAGGCTTCCCGATATGTGATCAAGCCCCAGTTTTCCATTGCTCCGGCTGAAAAATCTGGTAATCCTAATTGCCATGAATGTGGAAGCGGATATGGCGTATCATAATACTTTTCATAGAATTCAAGGGCGTTCTTAGTGATGTCTAATGCAAAGTCCAGTTCATCTTCCTTATGAGCCGGTGAAGCATAAACCCCGATTTTAATTCCATCATCCGTCTTCGTGTGTTTACTTACCATTTCACCAAAAGCAAAAGCAATCAAGTACGATGACATCCGCTTGGTTGTTTCAAAATAATGAACCCCGTCTTTGCATTCTTTTTCAGGCATATTAGCTAAAATTGTTTCACCTGGTTTTTCATCATATTTAATTGCTAAATCCCAAGTTGCCTTTGCTTCCGGTTCGTCAATACATGGAAAGGCTTGCCGAGCTGCAGTACTTTCAAATTGCGTTCCGATGATTTGTTTCTTTGCACCGTTAACTTCATAATATGATGGATAAATTCCCATCATTGTATCGGTTAACTTTGCATCATATCCAATTTCAATTGAAACCTCTCGCGGTGTTCCAACATGAACTTCAATGGCTTCTTCCTTATCGTTAACTTGATAAGCTGTATCTTTTCCATCAACTTTTACGCTTGCAATATTCAAAAACTTCTCATTAATTTTAATGTCTGGCTTAACCGCTTGACCCTTCATTGTCACTTTCCCTGAGAAGGTTTTATTTGCGCGATTAATGTCTAAATAAACATCATAATGAGTTGGCTTGAACAGGTTTGATAAATGTTCTTTCTTTGTCATTTAATCACCTCATTAATAAAATCATTTAATTTCTATACCAACTACTTTGAGTATATGTCACATAAAAAAATTTTTAAAGAAAATATTATATGCTCTCGCTTTTTGAAGCATTAAAAATCCTTGAAATCTCTTGCAATTCTTAAGAAAAAACTAAACAATCACTGAATTTATCCATTTTGAATTGTGTTATATTATACTGAATATAAGAGAATTATAAGGGAGACAAAAAGCAGTAATTTTTTAAAAGCTACACTTTTTCAAAACAAAAAACAATGAAAAAGAAAAAAATTATTTACGAGATTCGGCAGATTTTTCTCGGAATTGCCTTTATCATTGGACTTGTTTTGCTTTTCAATAAACCGATCACCAACTACTTAATCGAAAATTATCATCCAGTAGTTTTTAGCGATCAGATTAAAACTGAACAAAAAGCAAAGGCCCCCTATGATTGGGCAAGTATTAAACCATTAAATCTATTTTCCGTTGCAAAGGCGCGGATATATCATCCGCAAATCAAGGTTATTGGCGGAATTTATAATGAAAAACTTGGATTAAACGTTCCAATCGTTAACGGTGTTGATCAGACAATCTACTCTTTATGTGCAGGTGCGCTTGAACCTAATGAAAAAATGGGGCAAGGGAATTATTCAATTGCCGCCCACAACGTTTCATCAAGTAAAGATGCGCTTTTTGCGCCAATTTATCAAAAAGCAAAAATTGGCGACACATTGAATATTACTAATTTTCATAAAGTATATACCTATAAGATATATGCTAAAGCTCCTATTTCAGAACATAACAATACCGTTCTTGAAAATTCAACCAAACCGAGTTTAACCCTTGTTACTTGTGAAACCGGCAATCAAAACTCGCAAAAGCGTTTTATTTATCAAGCAAAACTAGCTAAAGTAAGTAATTATAACGATGTATCTGCAACAACAAAAGCGTTTTTAAATGAAAAATATTCATTCAAATTATCAAAATGGAATATGATTTATCTTCATATATTAAGCAATTCATCAAACCATCAATCTAAATAACTGAAGGCGGGTATTTCAAACCCGCTTTCGTATATTTAAGGAATAAGTGTAAAAATTTAAATAAATAAGGGGGATATTTCTCTATGCTTGGAGGATTTGAGCTTTATTATCCAGTTATCATGTCTTTTGTATGGATAATCGGCGCAATTTTCTTTAATTTTTGTGAACGCAAATTTACTAAATTACGATTTAAAAGACAAGATAACGGTCCTTCAGTTGAAGTCTTTATGTCGTGTTACAACGAAGAAGCGGTGTTGGAACGTTCGATTGATTCGCTTGAAAAGATAACTTATCAAAATTATCGGGTAATTTTAATCGATGATAAAAGTTCCGATAATACGCTTCAAATCATGCATTCCCTTGCGAAAAAATATTCAAATATTGAAATTAAAGCCCAAAAGAAGAACATGGGAAAAGCAGCCGCATTAAATCGTGCTCTAAGTGAAAGCCAAGCCGATTATATTTTATGTGTTGATGCTGATACAATTTTTAAAAAAGATTCACTCAGTTATCTTGTTGCGGCGCTTTCAGCTGATAACCGGATTGCCGCTGTGACAGGCCGTCCGATCGTTAAAAATACTGCAACCCTGATGGGAAAATTGCAATTTCTTGAATACATTCTGAACATTGATATGATTAAGCGTTCGCAATCTTTTTTTCTGGGTCACATCATGACTGTTTCGGGAGTTTTAACCTTGTTTCGGCGTTCCGCCCTTGAAGATGTTAACGGGTGGAGTACCGAAGCAATGACCGAAGATATTGATGTTACTTGGCGTTTATATGATAAAGGCTATTATTGTACGTATCAGCCGCGTGCGCTTTGTCAAATTTACGTTCCCGAAACAGTGAGAGGATTTGTCAAACAACGGGTTCGCTGGGGACGTGGCGGATTAGAAGTTTTACGCAATCACTTTAAAATGATTCCCAATCTTACATGGGGACAGCGTTTTCTGGCACTTGATATGTGTTGCAGTTATATTTGGGTTTTCCTTGTAAGTTTTGCGATTTTTAAGGTTTTCTTTGAATTTATCTTTATGCATAACTTGCGAATCAATTTGGGAGCTTTAGTCGCATATTATGACGTCACGGTATTATTTTACGGCTTTTCAAAACTATTTAACTGGAAGGTTAAATATATTCAATACTGCCATTACTGGTTATATTTACCGTTTTTCTTCTATGCCTATTGGCTAAATAACATCGTTGTTGTCTTCTCTGCTTTTTATCATTTGTTTGATTCCGTTAAATATGCGGCATGGGGCGCATCGGATCGGGGGAAAATCAAATGAAACATTTAAAAGATCTATTTAAATTCATATATTATATTATTGGAAATATCATTCAGGTTTTTATCATCGTTATCTTTGTTGATTTCATGAGTCACCGCTTTAAAGAATGGATGATTAATTTTTATGTTGCGACAAACTGCAACTACACCGTTTTTGATAAAATGATCATTTTACTGATCATCTCGATTGTTGCAGTTACCCTTCTTGGAATCGCCCGCTATATATGGTTTCGTTTCCGTTATTTAAAAAAGACTGGTAAGTTAATTAAAAGAAAGAGTAAGTAAATGAACAAAATCAAACAATTTTTCCAACGGTCCTGGCACTTGATTTTTATTGCTTTGTGTCTGCTTATCGTTGGGATTTCTGGTTATTCTGAATATCAAGCTCAACTTCAACAGCAACACGTTGATCGGGAAGTCAGCAGCGGAAAAATCCCTAAACAACAGCTTCATGAAAATGGGATTTTAGTGCTGTGTTATCACCGAGTCGTTAATAATCATTTATTTTCTGACAAATTTGCCTTGGCGTTATCAAATAATGACCAATTACATGAATATAGTATGCCGATTGATAAATTAGCCGCTCAAGTCCGCTACTTAAAAAAACACGGTGTACGAATTATTCCAATGGCAACGGCAATCAAATTGATCAGGGCAAATAAACCTTTAAAACATAAATACGTTGTTTTTACATTTGATGATGTTGATTCAACCTTAACATCTAACGTATATCCGTTGTTTAAAAAATTAGGAAACATTCCGTATACAGCATTTATTGTTACAAGCAATACTGGACGGTATGATAATGGAACCCGATTGGCAACATGGCATCAATTACGCAAAGTGCTCCGTAACCCAGATGTTACAATTGGTGTTCACACGAATAACATGCACTATCTTATTGATAATAAGCCTGCTTTAAAATATGCACGAAATTATTCTAAATTCAAAAAAGACTATCGAAAATCTGAACAGATTATTAAGAAGAAAACTGGACATTACACGCCGTACTTTGCTTATCCATATGGTGAAGGAACCCCACGTGAACAAGAGTATTTTGCTAACCACGGAATGATTACGTTCTCCTTAGACAACGGAATCGTTACTCCTGGATATGATTTAAGGCAGCCGCTTCCGCGAACAATGGTTGACGACCATTCCTGGAAAAATGTCATTGAGAAATGGGTAGACACAAATGCAAACTAATCAAAAGAAACATCCATTTATCCATAGTATTAATTGGATTTTTAACATCGGAATCATTGCCGTCATCAGCTCTTGTTTTTACCGTTTAAATCAAATTACCGGTTACACTGGGGATGACTTTTTATACCACTTTATTTATCGTGGCGAATGGCCAACCAAACAATTAAGTGCCATTCACAATATTTTTGAATGGATTTTATCAACGGTCAATCAAACGCAAATGTGGAATGGGCGTTTCGTTGCTCAAAGTCTAGTTCAGTTATTCATGCAATTTCCAAAAGAGATTTTCAATATTGCCAATACAATTGCCTTTATTATCGTTGGTCTTTTGATTAATTTAATTGTCCGGAAAAGAATTCAAGCGGTTAATCCAATTTATCTTCTGGGGACATACTGCGCAATGTTTTTCTTTTTACCGGATTTTGGACGGGCTGTTTTGTGGCTGTCAGGAAGTTTCAACTATCTTTGGATGCCATTGATCTATCTTGGATATTTTTGGTTTTTACGGTGGCAATACCTTCCACGAAAGCATACGGGGCTTTTTACGGTTTTCATTATTCTGCTTGCCTTTTTGACTGGGGCAACTAATGAAAATATTGGTCCAGTGTTTATTATTTTGACATATTTTTATTATGTTTGTTCAACTAACCCCCGGATCAAGCAATATACTTATCCGTGTACATTTAGTTGTCTGGCCGGCTTTATTCTTTTAATCACACATAATACCGGTGAAGCTGCTTCCGAAAAGGGACAGGCATTTCAAATTAAAACAATCATCCAGCAACTGATCCAGTATGACGGAATTTTATTAACAATTGCTATTAGTTTAATTCTAATTTTGTCAATTCAAAATCATTTTCGCAAAATTGATTTAAAAAGTGACATCATGATCACTGGATTACTTACTGCGGGAGCTCTAGCAAGCGTCGGCGCATTGATTTTATCTCCCCAAATTCCGCCCCGAACTTATTTTGGAAGTGTAATTCTTTTGATTACCGCTTGTTTAGTTGGATTAAATCGCCTCATTCAACTTACCAAGCTTGCATGGATCATTCCAATTGGATGCGGATTTGTTATCAGCTGCTGTGCTTTCCAACGGTACACGAATGTTTATCCGCACCTTTTGTCAAATTACAAACGATTTTATACAGCGGAACAAATTGCTTTGAAAGCGCAAAAAACTCACCGTAATACTATTTTTGTTCCTGGAATGAATGACGCATGCAGTTATAGTGCATATCATGAAACCGCATATCTTGAAGCAGGAAATGACCCTGATGTCCTTTGGGAAAATACCTGGATGGCAAAATATTATGGATTAAAACATGTTTATCTTGATAATCAAATAAAAATCAAATCAGTTCCTTCAAGCTTGAAGGAATATCCATGGGTCATAAGGAAAATTCAAACTTTAATCAATTAAACAAAGAGAAAACCACGCCTCAAAGACGCGGTTTTCTCTAAGGCTATAAGCCTCTGTCACCAGCCAGCGTCTCAAGGCGCTGGCTTTCTCTTTGTTCAAGCCTATATTGTCTTTGCTTACCTCTCGAAAAGGTTAAGTGTCACTTTAATTACCCTTAAAAGGGGCATCATATTCTCGAACACTTAATTTATCTACGACAATATCATGTTTTTCTTGTTCTCTTATATATTTCTGAATCGTTGATTCATTGAGGCCTACTGTACTTACATAATATCCCTCTAACCAAAGGTGACGGTTTCCAAATTTATATTTTAAATTTGCATGTTTATCAAACATCATTAATAACAAATGAACATGATCCGGCATCATATGTCCTTTTAAGATTTTTACTCTTTGATAAGCACATAAATGCTTAATAATTTCTTGTAAATCTCTGCGATATTGATTATATAATTATCTTTCTTCTATACTTAAGTGTGAATACAATATGGTATTACATAACCATTTTGTATGGACTAAACTATTGGTTTGAACACTTTTCATTTTAAATTTTTGTTAGCGAAAATTCAGTAAAACTTTTTAACTCCCACCCACATAGCGGGTGATTTTTTGTTTCGCACGTTTCGTACTGTGCTCAACCAAGTCTAAAGACATAATGAAATGTCTCCTTTAATTAGACAATCTCTCTTTTAACATTTCATATAATACAGAGAGTCAAGATCAATATGTTATCAGATTAGTGACAACACTTTAATTCTGCAAAACCCAAGCACAAAGCGCTTATTTATGACTGTTGAATGTTACCTTAGCAGGAATATTAACTATTATCTTAAGTCTTTCCCGTTTGATTTGATCACTTTTTGATACCAATAAAATGAATCTTTCTTCATTCGTTTAAGGGTTCCTTCCCCTTGATCATTTTTATCAACGTAAATAAAGCCATATCGCTTGTCCATCTGACCGGTTCCAGCTGAAACAAGATCGATGCAGCCCCATGGAGTGTAACCCATCAAGTCAACGCCATCGAGATTGACCGCTTTTTCCATTTGTTCAATGTGTTTTCTGAGGTAATCGATCCGATAACTGTCATGAATCGCTCCATCCGCTTCAACCTTATCAAATGCGCCCATTCCGTTTTCAACAATGAAAAGCGGTTTGTGATAACGGTCAGTTAAGAAATTCAATGCCCAACGAAGGCCCTTTGAATCAACCGTCCATCCCCAGTCAGTTGTTTCTAGATACTGGTTAGGAACAACTGCCTGATCAATGTCGTGCAGATCATCAACTTTAACCTTTGCAGCCGAAACATTGCGTGACATATAGTAACTAAATCCAACATAATCAACCGTTCCTTCCTTAAGAACGATCCGATCTTCAGCGGTAATATCCGGCCGGAAGCCATTGCGTTCAATGTACTTTTCAATCGCTTTCGGATATTCGCCATTGCATTGAACATCTGAGAACCAGCACCGTAACTGGTTTACCCGTTGTGCAAGTAAAATATCATCTGGGTCTGATGTATTTGGATAATATGGTGTACATGCGATCATGCAGCCAATTTGAAAATCAGGATTGATCTTTTTGCCTTCTTTAACGGCCAAAGCACTTGCGACTAATTCGTAGTGCGCTGCTTGGAACATTGCAGCCTCCGGATTTTCCTGTTCATCGACAAAGTAACCCGAATTTGTCATCGTTAAAAACGAATTGTTGAATTCAGATTGGTTATCAATTTCATTAAAGGTCATCCAATATTTGACTTTATTCTTATACCGGTTGAAACATGTCGTTGCAAATTTAACGAAGAAATCAATCGTCTTCCGGTTAGTAAATCCGCCATATTCTTCTACTAAATGATATGGCATTTCAAAGTGCGACAATGTAATTACGGGTTCGATTCCGTATTTGTGGCATTCATCGAATAAGTCATCGTAAAACTTTAAGCCCGCTTCATTCGGTTCCGCATCATCGCCATTCGGAAAGATTCGTGTCCAAGCAATTGATGTCCGGAAACACTTAAATCCCATTTCAGCCATTAATTTAATATCTTCCTTATAGTGGTGGTAAAAATCAATTGCTTCGTGATTCGGATAATTTTTCCCTGGAAGAACTCCATGGGTAATTTCCCGTGGTTGGGTTGCTGACCCGACCGTCATGACGTCGGCAACCGAAACGCCCTTTCCATCTTCATTCCAAGCACCTTCTAATTGGTGAGCAGCAACCGCTCCACCCCATAAAAAGTCTTTTGGCAATTTCATTTCCATTTCAATTCCTCCAATTCTTTATGATCACAAGGTTACCTTATCATAAATTTATTTGATTTAAAACAGCGCTTACATTTTGACGCAAAAAAATAAATCGCAGCCTATCCTGCGATTTATTCTCTCTATTTTATTCTTCACCATAGAAATGTGATTTATCGATCAAACTCATTGATTTTCCAATCTTCTTAACCAATTCAGGCGCATCCAAAGCTTTCGTCTTCAAAATCACAAAGTGAGCTTTGCTGCGATCATCAGCAATCTTATCCATAATCGCAAGCATCTCTTGCTTATTGGTTGCAACGTTGACATCCATTGTATCTTCAGTAATTCCCATTGCAGCCGGAATCTTGGTATAATCCCAAACTGCAATATCATTGTATTTTGCATGTGCTCCGTGAATAACCCGTTCAATTGTGTAACCATCATTATCAACCAGGAAGATGATTGGCTTCAAATGATGCCGTTGAATCAAACTTAATTCTTGGATCGTCATTTGAGCTGAACCATCACCGATCGATAAAATGTGCCGGCCTTCAGGATCCGCAATTTGACTTCCTAAAACTGCTGGCAGAGTATAACCGATTGAACCCCATAATGGTTGGGCCTCAAAGTCAACGCCCTTCTTTAAATTCATGAATGAAAGGCCGTATTGAGAAGTTCCCGTTTCGGTATAAATCGTATCATCCGGCTTCATGAAGTTCTTAAAGGCATACATGTATTGGGATAAGTTTAATTCCTGATCATCATTATCTTCATACTTCACATCCGGCGTTACATTATTCAATCCGGTACTTTCAAAGTCAAATTGATA